>JAHFDC010000043.1:715-6932 GCA_023249205.1 Candidatus Methylomirabilota bacterium | reverse complement strand
AACAGGGGAGCGAGCGGGGCCCCCTCGCCCCCCGCGGCCATGTCCCGCGGCCGGAAGTCGGCGACGGTGGTGATCCCGGTCCGCTCGGCGATGACGGCCGGGCTTCCGACCTGCAGGGTGGCCGGCGGGCCCGGCGCTTCCGGACCCGGTGGCTGGTGGTGGATCGTCTGGCCGTGCGATCCGATGAGAGCGACCTCTTCGGGCGCGACCCCCGCCTCCCGCAGGCAGCCGAGCGCGGCCTCGGCGAAGGCCTCCCCCAGGCTCGCGTTCAGGCGGCAGACCCGGTCCACGGTCCCCGCCGGCGGTCCGGCGCAGGCGAGGACCTCTGTCCGGAGCGCGGCCGGGAAGGGGGTGTGGCGGAAGTGGAGGAGACTCGGGTGGGGGAGCGGCTTCCCCGGCGCGATCTCGACCAGAGCGGCGTCAATCCCGTCGGCGGACGTGCCGGACATCAGGCCGAGGATCCTCAGGGGCGACCTCCTCGAGCAGTCTCCTCCGATCCGGCGAGAATGTACCACGGGAAGGCGGCCTCCGGCCACCTCCGGCTGCGGGCGAGCCCGCCCTTGTCGTCGCCGCCGGAGCGGCTGCATCTGTGATAAAATTCTGTCTCCTTCTGGGGGTCGAATGTTCATGCGAAAATCCCGGGTCGTATGGATCGCGGTAGCCGCGGGGATCCTCGTCGTCATCGCGTGGGGCCTCTACGGCTGGCTGTCCGACCGGCGGGACACGCCGCCCACGGCTTCGGGCAATATCGAGGCGGACGAGATCCTGGTCGGCTCCAAGGTGGGGGGGCGGGTCTCCAAGGTCCTGGTCCGGGAGGGAGACCGGGTGCAGGCGGGCCAGGTCCTCATCGAGCTGGAACGAGACGAGCTGGAGGCGCGGCGGGCCGAGGCCGCCGGCCAGATTGCCCAACTCCAGGCTGCGCTGGATCAGTTGCGCCGCGGGTCCCGGCCCGAGGAGATCGCGCGCGCGCGGGCCCAGGCGCAGCAGGCCGCGGAGAGCCTGGCGATGGTGCGGACCGGGCCCCGGCCGGAGGAGATCCGTCAGGCGCGCGCGGACGTGGAGGCGGTCCGGGCGGAGGCGCAGAACGCCGAGGCGCAGGCCAGCCGGTTCGAGGCCCTGTTCGCCGAAGGGACCGTCTCGGCGCAGGAGCGGGACAACGCCGTCAGTCGCCGCGACGCCGATCGTGCCCGCCTCGAGGCGGCCCGCCAGAGGCTCCAACTGCTCGAGGCGGGGAGCCGCCGCGAGGAGGTGGCGATGGCGGAGCAGCGGGCTCGCGAGGCCGCCGCCCTCCAGGAACAGGTGGAGCGGGGGCCGCGCGAGGAGGAAATCCGCCAGGCCCAGGCGGCCCTGGCCCAGGCCCAGGCTCGTCTCGCGGCGATCAAGACGCAACTGGACGAGACGGTGATCCGCGCCCCCCGCGAGGCGGTGGTGGAGGTGCTGGACCTCCGCCCGGGCACGCTGGTGGCGCCGAACAAGCCGCTGGCAATCCTCATCGAGCCCGACCTGTGGGTGCGGGTCTACATCCCCGAGAACCATCTTGGTCGCGTCCGTCTGGGCCAACCGGCTGAGGTTCGGGTGGATTCTTTCCCCGGGCGGCGGTTCTCCGGAGTCGTGGAGCAGATCAACCGCAGGGCGGAGTTCACCCCCCGCAACGTCCAGACCCCCGAGGAACGGGTCAATCAGGTCTTCGGGGTGAAGGTCCGGCTGGAGGACCCGGGGCGCCTGTTGCGTGCCGGCATGGCGGCAGATGTGACGTTCATGCCATGAGCGGCCCCCCGACCTCGCCACTGCCGTCGGTGGAAGGCAGGCCGGCGCCGGCCCCGACCGGCACCCCCACCATTATCCTGCAGGGCCTCACGAAGCGCTTCGGGACGCTGACAGCGGTGGACGATGTCTCGTTCACCGTGGAGCCGGGGACGATCTTCGGGTTCCTGGGGCCGAACGGCTCGGGCAAGTCCACCGTGATCCGCATGCTCTGCGGCCTGATCGCGCCCACCGGCGGCACCGCGAGCGTCGGGGGGTTCGACGTCGTCCGTGACCCCGAGCGCATCCGGGAGCGGATCGGCTACATGTCCCAGCGGTTCAGCCTGTACGAGGACCTGAGCGTCCTGGAAAACCTGAGCTTCTACGGGCGGGTGTACGGCCTGCGCGGGAGTCGCCTCGAGGTTCGCCGCGACGCGGTCGTCAACCTGGTCCACATCGGGGACCGGCTTCCCCAGCGGGCCGGCACGCTCTCCGGGGGGTGGAAGCAGCGCCTGGCGCTCGCCTGCGCCCTGATCCACGAGCCGCGCATCCTGTTCCTGGACGAGCCCACCGCCGGCATTGACCCGGTGGCCCGCCGGGAGCTATGGGACCTCCTGTTCCAGCTCGCGGGGGAGGGGAGGACGCTGTTCGTGACGACCCACTATATGGACGAGGCGGAGCGCTGCTCGGAGGTGGGCTACATCTACCACTCGCGTCTCATTGTCAGCGGAGCCCCGCGCGAACTGAAACGGCTGCCGGGCGTCACGCCGGCGGGGACGCAGCGCTTCGAGGTCCGGTGCCTCGCCCCGGATGGGGCGAGCCTGCCGACCCGGGGATTGATGGTCGTGCGCCGGATGGCCGGCGTGCGGGACGCGACCATTTTCGGCGACGCCGTTCACCTCCTGGCGGAGGAAGGGGTGACCGCCGCGACCCTCCGCGCCGCGGTCGAGGGAAACGGCATCGCGCGGGCGGAGGTGCGCCCGATGGCGCCCTCCCTGGAGGATGTCTTCGTCGCCCTCACCCACGCGGAAGAGGCGAAGCGGCGGGGGGCCCGCGCCGGGGGGGGAGCCTGATGCTGCGCGGTCTGCCCGCGATCATGTACAAGGAGTTCATTCACGTCCGGCGCGACCCGGCGACCCTCTTCCTCACGCTCTTCATCCCGGTGTTCCAGCTCATCCTCTTCGGGTATGCCATCAACATGGACGTGAAGAACATCCCGACGGTCGTCTATGATCTGGACCGCGGGCGCCAGAGCCGGGACATGGTCATGGCCCTGCGCAACACCGACTACTTCCGGATCGTCGGCGAGGTCCATTCAGACCGCGCGCTGAACGATGCGATCGTCGCCGGCCGCGCGAAGGTGGGATTCAAGATCCCGGTGGACTTCTCGGACCGCCTCCTGAGCGGCGAGCAGGCGACGGTCCTGGTCCTCATTGACGGCTCGGACTCGACCATCGCCATGAACGCCTTGAACGTGGCGAACGCGCTGGGGCTCCGGACTTCCCTCCAGCGGATCGGCGCCACGCCGAGCGTCGAGGTGCGGCCCAAGATGCTCTTCAACCCGGACCTCAAGAGTCACCACTTTATCATTCCGGGGCTGATCGGGATCATCATGCAGAACATCGCGGTCCTGCTCACCGCGTTCGCGATCGTGCGGGAGCGGGAGCGGGGGACCATGGAGCAGCTCCTGGTGACGCCCATCCAGCGCCTCGGGCTGATGCTGGGTAAGATGGTGCCGTACGGCATCCTGGGATTCGTCGAGACCTGCCTGGTGCTGGTCATCATGCGGTTCATCTTCGGGGTCCCGTTCGCCGGAAGCCTCGCGCTGCTGCTCGCGCTGTCGTTCCTCTTCCTCCTCCCGTCGCTCGGGATCGGGTTGTTCATCTCCACGGTGGCGGAGAACCAGGCGCAGGCGTATCAGATGGCGTTCTTCGTCATCCTGCCGTCCATCCTCCTCTCGGGCTTCATCTTCCCGCGGGAGGCGATGCCGCCGGTGATGTACTATCTGGGATTCCTGATGCCCGTGACCTATTTCCTTGATATCCTCCGCGGGGTCATCCTGCGGGGGGCGGGGCTCACGCACCTCTGGCCCGACGCCCTCGCGCTCATGGCCTTTGGCGTGGTGATCCTGATCCTCAGCGCCGCCCGATTCCAGAAGCGGCTGGCTTAGGCGAAGCCTTGCCAGCGTAACTGGTGAGGCTGGCGCCCGCGCCACGCTCACCGGCCCGGCCATCCATGCCCGCGGCGGGACCGAGGACCCGTGCAGGCCGCCCTGCCGCGCCGGGCCTTCGGCGGGACCCTTTGAAAGCCCAGCGAGAAGGACTTGACTCTTATTTTCGGTTTTAGTTAAAATCGCTAACAATCCGTTGGGCTATTTTCGCTGCCGAAAGTTCGCGGAGACCGGCACATGGCAAAGGTTCCTGGCCGGCAGGTGCGCTGCCCCGGGGGGTACACGGCATTTGTCCCGGACCCGCTTCCGCCCGGTCTTGGCTGGGCGCCGGAACTGGTCCGCGCCCTATCGGATGCCGACCGCATGATCGGGCGGCTGGCCGGGGAGGGCGGACGTCTGCCCAACCCACACCTGCTCATCCGGCCATTCGTCAGGCGCGAGGCCGTGCTGTCGAGTCGGATCGAGGGGACCCAGGCGACGCTGGGGGAGCTGCTGGCGGTGGAAGCAGGCGCCGTGGTAGAGCGAAGCCCGGCCGATCTACGCGAGGTGGCCAACTACGTGGTCGCCCTGGAAGGCGGCATCAAGCGCCTGGAGAAGCTCCCCCTGTCTCTCCGGCTGGTGAGAGAGGTCCATGAAAGACTCATGGCCGGCGTGCGTGGCGATGACGCGATCCCGGGGGAGTTCCGCAGATCGCAGAACTGGATCGGTCCGCCCGGGTGCACGCTGGCGAATGCCGTCTACGTCCCGCCTCCCCCGACGGAACTGAGGAGGTGCCTCGTGGAATGGGAGAAGTTTCTCCAGGACCGAACGTTGCCGCCTCTGGTCCAAATCGCCCTGGCCCACTATCAGTTCGAGGCGATTCATCCGTTTCTGGACGGCAACGGCCGCGTCGGGCGGCTGCTGATCACGCTCTTTCTTGGCGAACGGCAGATTCTGCCGACGCCGCTGCTCTACCTGAGCGCGTTCTTCGAGGCGACTCGGCGCGACTATTATGAGCGACTCCGAGGCGTGACCGAGCGTGGCGAATGGTCCCACTGGCTCCAGTACTTCCTGAACGGCGTCGCGCGCCAGGCTGAGGACGCCCTGGGGCGGGCCGAGCGGATCAACCGATACCTTTCAGAATGGCGGGTTGCGGTCGCCGCGACATCTTCAAAAGTCCTGTCGGCGCTCGTCGACCAGCTCGCGGCGAACCCATATCTGACGATCAAGGGAGCCGCAAAATGGCTCGATGTGGCGTTCACCACCGCCCAGCGCGCCGTGGCCAGGCTCGAGCGACTGGGCATTGTCACGGAGGTGAGCCACGCCAAGCGGGATCGGGTGTACTGCGCCAAAGCGGTCCTGGACATTCTCGAAGAGCCGGCCCGCCTGACGACGTTGCAGAAACACTGATGCCCAGCAAGGGGGAACTGGGGCGCTTCCTGCCCCCGGGCAAATCTCCCCTTGACAAGGGGCCCCGGGCGGTTTAGGGTGTGGCCGGTTCGGGGTTCTGCCGGTAGCGCCTCCGGGACGGAGCTGACGACGCCGCGAAGACCAACGTCCCGCGGCGTTTTGCGTTCCACCAGAGGCAAGCCGGCACTGGCCGGTCCGGGACCGGGCCGGCCGCGACGAGCCCGACCCGCCGGGGCCGACCCGGCGGCGGGCGTTCCCCTCCGCGGGGAAAGGAGCGACGGGGCATGGGCAGGCGGATCTACGTGGGCAACCTCCCCTTCAACACGGATGAGGAGCAGCTGAAGACGCTCTTCGAGGAAGGGGGCCGGCACGTGGAGGTGGTCAAGATCGTGACCGACCGGGACACCGGGCGGTCACGGGGGTTCGCCTTCGTAGAGATGGCGTCGGACGAGGAGGCCGCGGCGGCGATCAGCGCCCTCAACGGACGCGACTTCGGCGGCCGGGCCCTCACCGTGAGCGAGGCCCGCGAGCGGCCCGCCCGCGGCGGTCCCGGCGCCGACCGCGGTGGCCGGCCACCACGCCGCGGCGGCTTCTAGGGTGTACTGAAGAATCCATCCGGCCCGTAGATGGGCTCGCCCAGCCCCCGCGCTTCGGCCCCGGGCGGGGAGGGCTGAAGGGTTTGCCTCAAGGAGGCTGATCATGGGCGGCAGAGCCCGAGCGTACGGCGCCAACAAGCGACGGAAGGAAGTGGCCCGGAAGGCGAAGCAGGAGGAGAAGCGCCGCCGGCGCCTGGAGCGCAGCAAGGCGGGGCCGACGCCCGAGGGGATGGCCCCGGAGGGAGGGGCGGTCCCGGAGACCGGTCCTCCGCTCGCTGAAGTCCCCGGGCCCATCGCCTAGTCCCCCCGGGCCACCCCG
>JAHFDC010000043.1:0-705 GCA_023249205.1 Candidatus Methylomirabilota bacterium | reverse complement strand
TGCCTGCCCTGCCCTGAGAGTGGCTCCCGCACCACGAGCCCGTTCGACAGCCAAGCACGCACCTCGGGCGACTCTCCGTAGGGCGCCACCCTGCTCCCCCATCGTTGGATTGCGCTTCCCCCCGCTGCCCAGGCGAGGAGGCGTGTCGCGGCCGCTCCATCCTACCTCCCCGCGGGCTCCAGTTGGCGCCCGCGGGGGCATTCTTGCCGCCTCACCCGCCCCCGTCAAGCGCCGGGACGTCACTTGACACCCCCCGCGATCCGACATACTGTGACGATACGCGCTACAATCTATCCGTCCAGCCCCCGGGGGAGGTCCGATGCCCCTGGCTGCGGTTCCCGGGCAGCACTGCGACGCCCCCGTTGGCAATACTCATGGTTGGCGGGGGCGTTCGTTTGTTCGTGGCCCACCCGGAGCAGTCTGCTCGCAAGGCCGGCCGAGGAGAAGGGCGCAGCCGTGCGGTTTGACGAACGATAGGGGAAGGAGGACGGCCGTGAACGCGTATCCACGCTCCCGCCGTGTGCAGCACTGGTCGGTGGCACTGCTGTTGCTGCTGGCGAGCGCTCTCATCGCGTATCCGCAGCCCGGTACCGCGGAGCTCATGATCATCGGGAATGACGAGAAGGTTACCTTCGACGACGCCGGGGTCTTCAAGTTTAGCGCCCCGGGCAAGGACACGGTTTCGATCGTTGACATCTCCAACCC
>JAHFDC010000042.1 GCA_023249205.1 Candidatus Methylomirabilota bacterium | reverse complement strand
CTCTCCTGGACGCCCCCGGAGAGGTGCCCGAACTGCCCGGAGAGGAGCAGGTCCATCCAACCGTAGATGATGGTGAGGGGGGTCCGGAACTCGTGGGTGATCGCCGAGAGGAGGTGCGACTTGATCTCGTCAATCTCGGTGAGGCGGCGGTTGATCTCGGCCAGGGCGAGATTCTCGCGCCGCAGGCGCTGTTGCTCCAGGCCCCGGCCCACCACGTGGAGGATCCCCTCCAGTTTGAAGGGCTTGAGGATGTAGTCGTAGGCTCCCCCCTTGAGCGCGCGGATGGCCGACTCCACCGTCCCCTGGCCCGTCATGAGAATGATCACGGCCTCCGGCAGGACGACCCGGGCCTTCTCCAGGAGGGAGAGGCCGTCAATCCCGGGGAGCATCAGGTCGCTGATGAGGACGTCGAACGTGGTCCCCTGGATGAGGGGGAGGGCCTCCTGGGCGTCTGCCGCCCCCGTCACCGCATAGCCCTCCATCCGGAAGGCATCGCAGAGCGAGGTCCGGAGGCTCTCGTCGTCGTCCACGATGAGCAGGCGCGCTGCCCCCATGTCCTCCCCAAAGACCGCTGGGCGGCCCCGCAGCGGGCTCATGGTCACACAGGGGCCTCGAAAAATCAAGGCTCCGACCGGCTCCCTCAGCCCAGATCGCCCGCGAGGAACTGGAGGAGGGTGAGGGCGGCGAGGGGAGCCGTCTCGGCCCGGAGGATCCGGGGGCCGAGCGTGAGCAGCGTAAAGCCGGCTTCGCGGAGGGTCCCCACCTCCTCCGGGCTCAGCCCCCCCTCCGGCCCCACCACGAGGACCGCGGGCTGACGCCGCAGGACCGCCCCATCGAGGGAGCGGAAGGGGAGCCCCCCCTCCCCTTCCCAGAGGGCGAGCCGGATCGCCTCCGCGGGCAGCGTCGCCAGGAAGGTGGCCAGCGGGACCGGCGCCTCGATGGCCGGCAGGCGCGTCCTGCCCGACTGCTCGGCCGCCTCGCGCGCGATGGCCCGCCAGCGCGTGAGGCGCCCCGACCCGGTCGCGACGCAGCGGCGGAGGTGCAGGGGCGCGATGGCTGTCACGCCCAACTCCGTCGCCTTCTCGACGAGGAGGTCCATCCGGGGGCCGCGGAGGAGGGCGGGGGCGACCGTCAGGCGGAGGGGGGACTCCCGCCCGGGTCGGGAGGTGCCTTCGACGGCGGCCTCGACGCGGGAGGGGGCCACCCGGAGGAGACGCGCGGCATGCTCCACCCCCTCCTCGTCGAAGAGGAGAATCTCGTCCCCCGGGCCGAGGCGCAGGACGCGGGCGATCTGGCGGGCGACGGGCCCCGTGAGCGTGGCCCGCCCCTCCCGGATCTGCCCGGCGGTCACGGCGAAGCGATGCCGCATCCCCGCCACAGCGCCCCTCAGGCGGACCGGGTGAGGTGCAGCGTCACCCACTCGCCGGCGCGGCGGCTCCCGACGACTGCGAGGCCCGCCGCCCGAGCCGCCCGCCGCACCTGAGGCGCCTGCTCCTCGAGGATGCCGGCGAGCGCCGCCCGTCCCCCGGGAGCGAGGCGGGCGGCGAGATCGGGCAGCAGGGCCAGGTGCGCCGCCCCCGTCAGGTTGGCGACGATCACGGCGAAGGTGGCACGCGGAGCGAGGGCGTCGAGAGACCCGCAGCAGACGTGGACCACGGCCGAAAGGTCGTTCCGGCGGGAGTTGGCGGCTGCGGCGGCGCAGGCCGCGGGATCGGTGTCCAGGGCGAAGACCGGGCGAGCCCCGAGCGACGCCGCGGCGAGCGCCAGGAGCCCCGAGCCGGTCCCGAGGTCGAGGACCGGGATCTCCGGCCTGATCCACGCGGCGAGGGCCCGCAGGCACGAGGCCGTGGTCGGATGCTGCCCGGTCCCGAAGGCCATCCCGGGGTCCAGACGGATCAGCGCCTCCCCCGGCTCGAGGGTCAGGTCACACCAGGAGGGGGCCACCACCAGCCGGCCGAAGCGTAAGGGCCGGTGGAAGGTCCGCCACTGGCTCGCCCAGCCGGGATCGGCCCGCCGGGCCAGGCGCGCGGCGAACGGCCCCGGAATCCCGCTCGCCTCGCCCAGGGCCTTCAGATAGGCGCGCAGGCGTCTCCCGAACCCACTGGGGGCACCCGGCAGGTGGGCCGTGAGCAGGACCGCCGCGCCTGCGCTCCCCTCGATGAGCCCTGGGGCCCCCCACTCCAGGAGGACATTCCCGGCCGCCTCGGCGCACTCGTGCGGCAGGGTAAGGGTCACCTCGAGCCAGGAAGAACGGGCGGGGGACGTCACGGCGGGGCTGGGCTCACTGCCCCAGAAGTTCGCGGACCCTCTCCAGGAACCGCTTGCTCAGGGGGGTCCCATCGCCGTTCTCGAGGGTGGCGAACTCCTCCAGCAACTGCCGCTGGCGGGCGGTGAGTCGTGTGGGAATCTCCACCAGGACCCGGACCCGGAGATCCCCGACGCCGTAGCCGCGCAGGCTGGGCATCCCCTGGCCCCGGAGGCGGACCTCGGCTCCGGACTGGGTCCCCGGGGGGATCTTGAGTTTGGTCGAGCCGGTCAAGGTGGGGATCTTCAATTCGGCGCCGAGGGCGGCCTGGGTGAAGGAGACGGGGACCTCGCAGAGGAGGTCATCCCCCTCCCGGACGAAGAGGGGGTGCTCCGCCACCTGAATGACCACGTAGAGGTCGCCGCGCCCGCCGCCCCGGATGCCGGCTTCCCCCTCCCCGCCGATCCGCAGGCGGGTGCCGGTCTCCACGCCGGGCGGGACCTTCACGGAGAGGGTCCGCTCGATTCTCACCCGCGCCTGCCCCTGGCAGGTGCGGCACGGATCCTCCAGGATGGTCCCCTCCCCTCGGCACCGGTGGCAGGGCTGGCTGACGGTCAGGAAGCCCCGCGAGAACCTGACCTGACCTGTCCCCCGGCAGGCGCTACAGGTCTTGGGTCGGCTGCCGGGCTTGAGCCCCGTCCCACCGCAGGAGGCGCAGGCATCCAGACGGGGAATCACCACTTGCCGCTCGAGGCCTCGGGCCGCCTCCTCCAGGCTGATCGTGAGGTTGTACCGGAGATCGGCCCCGCGCTGCCCGGCACCCCGCCGGCGGCCGGTCGTCCCGAAGAAGCCCTCGAACAGGTCGTCGAAGAGCCCGCCGAACCCGACGTCGGCGAAGTCCGAGAAGCCCTCCGCGCTCCGCCCGACGCCCGCGTGGCCGAAGCGGTCGTAGGCCGCGCGCTTCTCCGGGTCTCTCAGGACCTCGTACGCCTCCGAAACCTCCTTGAAGCGTTCCTCGGCCTCCTTGTTGCCGGAATTTTTGTCGGGGTGGTACTGATGGGCAAGCTTCCGGTAGGCCTTCTTGACCTGCTCCGGGGAGGCCTCCCGGTCAATGCCCAGGGTCTCGTAGTAGTCCCGCTTGCTCACGCGCTTCGATCCTCGGGCCCGGTGCCGGCAGGCGCGGAGGCCCGGGCCACCTTCACCATGGCGGGCCGGAGGACCCTCGTGTGGATCCAGTAGCCGCGCTGGACCTCCTCCAGGACCGTCCCGTCCGGCACCTCGGGGGCCTCGACGACCGCCACGGCCTGGTGGAGGCTCGGGTCAAAGGGCTGGCCCACGCTGTCCATCGGCTTGACCCCGGCCCGCTCCAGCACCCCCTGGAAGAGGCGGAGGACCAGGTCCACCCCCTCCACGAGCGCCCCGGTGCTGTCGCTCTTGCGGGCGGCGGCGAGGGCGCGCTCCAGATTGTCCAGCACGGGAAGGAGTTCCAGGAGCAGGCCTTCGTTGGCGGCCCGGATCCACTCGACCCGGTCGCGCGCCACCCGCTTCTTGTAATTCTCGAACTCCGCCGCCAGGCGCAGGAGTCGGTCGTTCAGGCGGGCGATCTCCTGTTCCCGAGGATCCGGCCCCGCATCCGGGGCGCCTGACGCGGCGCCCTCCGGGGGACCTCCCGGCTCCGCGGTCCGTTCCGGGGCGGGCGTGGCGGCTGCTTCCCCCATCCTGTCCTCAGGAGGCTTCGCCCGCCAGCAGGCGGCTCACCAGGCGGGCGGTGTAGCCGACCAGGGAGACCATCTTCTCGTAGGGCATCCGCGTCGGGCCAAGCACCGCGACGGCGCCGAGCGGCGCCCCCCCCTGGAAGAAGGGGGAGGCCACCACGCTCAACTCCTCCAGCCCCACGTCCTCGAGTTCCCGCCCGATGATCACGGTGAGCCCCGCATCGTCGAGACACCGGTCCAGGATCTTGACCAGCCGGGACTTCTCCTCGAAGGCGGCGAAGATCGCCCGCATCTTCTCGCCATCGGCGAACTCCGGCTGCTCCATGATGTGGGTGGTCCCGCCGATGTAGACCTCCGCGAACGGCTCCCCCTCCACGGTCTTGCGGCCGAGGTGGAGCGCCCGCCGGAGGAGCCGATCGTAGAGGGCCTTCTCCTCGGCCATCCTGGCCAGGAGCACCTGCCGGACCTCTCGCAGGGTCAGGCCGTGGAGCAGGTCATTCAGGTAGCGGGCAACGCGGTTCAGCTCCTCCTGGGGGAGGACCTCATCCACCGTGACCACCTTGTGGTGGACGACGCCGGAGGTGGACACCAGGATGAGCAGGACCCGGTCGGGCGCCAGGCTCACGAACTCCAGGCGCTTGACCTGGAGCTGTTCAAAGCGGGGGCCGAGGACCACCCCCGCACAGCGGGAGAGGCTCCCCAGGACCTGGCTGGTCTCCCGCATGAGTCCCTCCACCTGGCCCCGGGCCGGGCTGAAGCGCCGCTCGATGAGCCCCTCCTCCTCGGGGGTAAGGCGGGTGGGGTCCATCAGGGCATCCACGTAGAACCGATAGCCCATGTCGGTGGGGACGCGTCCAGCCGAGGTGTGCGGCTGGGCGAGGTAGCCCAGTTCCTCCAGGTCCGCCATGATGTTCCGGATGCTCGCCGGGCCGAGGTGGAAGGCGTGCCGGCGGGAGACACTCCGGGATCCGACCGGCTCCGCCGAGTGGATATAGTCATGGATGACCGCCCGGAGGACCGCCCTCTGCCGCTCCGTCACGGAGACCTGTGCGTGCGCCATCGCCGGGGCCCCCTTGCTCTTAGCACTCTCGTAAAGAGAGTGCTAATTTGTCCCGAACATAGAGAAACACGCCCGTATTGTCAAGCGTGTATCCCCGCCGGGAGGACGAGGGAAGCGGCTAACTCTACTATGACGCTATCCGATACAGTGAGTCCCGCCTCTGCGAGCCTCAGCCGGCCCCCGTGCGCCTCGATGAGCCCCAGGCCTCCCAGTCGGGCCAGCGCCGATGGATCAATCGGTGGATCCTGAAGGTCGAAGCGGACCGTGAATGCGGAGAGATCTATCCCCTCGGCCAGGCGAAGGCCCAGCATCAGGGCTTCCTCCGCGTGCTCCAGCGGCGACGGGCGTTCCCGGGTGGCGACGGCGATCCCCTGGCTTCGCACAGCCGCAATGTAGGCGGCGGGGAGGCGGTGGTTCATATAGCGGGTCCCCCCGAGAAAACCGTGGGCTCCGGCCCCGAGCCCCAGGTACTCTCCCTGGCGCCAGTAGGTGAGGTTGTGGCGACACTCGAAGCCTGGTCGAGCGAAGTTGGAAATTTCATAGCGACGGTACCCGGCCGCCGGGAGAACCCGGATGGCCTCCCGGTACATGGCCAGGTGGGCTCCTTCGGCAGGAAGCCGGAGGGCGCCCTCGCGGGAGAGCCGTCCGAAGAGCGTCCCGTCCTCGACGGTGAGCCCGTAGGTGGAGACATGCTCCGGACCCAGGGCCAGCACCCCTTCCAGGGTTCGGCACCAGTCCCGGAGGGACTGGCCCGGCAGACCGAACATCACGTCCAGGTTGACATTTCGGAAGCCCGCTGCCCGGATCGCCGCAAACGCCTCGGCGGCCCTGGCGGGGGTATGCGGGCGGCCGAGGACGTGAAGGAGACCGGCCTGGAGTGCCTGGACGCCCAGGCTCACGCGGTTGAACCCGCCGTGAAGGAGCGTGGCAAAGGCCGCGGCCGTCACCGTCTCGGGGTTCGCCTCCAGCGTCACCTCCGCCCCCGGGGAGACGGGAAACGCGGCGCGGCAGGCCTCGAGGAGGGCGCAGAGGTCCTCGGGTGGGAGGAGGGACGGGGTTCCGCCGCCGAAGAAGATGGTCTCGACCTGCCGCGGCTCCTCGAGCGCCGCGCCATAGTGGCGGACCTCTGCCGCGAGGGCCCGCACGTACTCCCGGGACTGCGGCGGATCCAGGACATAGGTGTTGAAGTCGCAGTAGTGGCAGCGGGAGAGGCAGTAGGGGATGTGGAGGTAGAGCGCCAGGGGATTCATGGCGACGCGACGCCTTGCGAACGGGTGGGGCCGAGGGCCACCTGGCTGCTCATCCCACCAGGGTCCCGATCCGGCCCCAGCGGGGCAGGAACCGCTGGCGGTCCCAGGACCAGTAGATGATCGCGGCTTTCCCCCGAATCAGTTCCACCGGGAGGGGGCCCCAGGTGCGGCTGTCCTCGCTCTGGTCCCGGTTGTCCCCCATCATGAAGAGGTGGCCGTCCGGGACCCGGCACGGCCCGTAGTCGTCCCGCTCCCGGAGATAGCCCCCTTCGCGGGCGCTGCAGGGGGGGGCCGCCGCGCCCGCCATCGGGAGCCGAGCCGAAAGAGACATGCCCGTGGGAGGACCGCCGCGGTAGATGACGTAGGGCTCCTCGAGCGGCTCCCCGTTGATGGTAACCCGCTTGTCGCGGATGGCCACCACCTCTCCCGGCAGACCGATGACCCGCTTGATGAAGTCCCGGCTGGTATCGCGCGGGAACTGGAAGACCAGGATCTCCCCCCGCTTTGGGTCCCGGACCCGCGGGACCCGGAAGAGCATGATCCGGGTCAGGGGGATCTCCACGATGGTCCCCACGATCATCTTGTTCACCAGGAGGTGATCCCCGATCTGCAGGGTCTCGAGCATCGAGCCCGACGGAATCTTGAACGCCTGGATGACGAAGGTCCGG
>JAHFDC010000201.1 GCA_023249205.1 Candidatus Methylomirabilota bacterium | reverse complement strand
TTGGCCAGCACCCGCACGGTGGCCTCGTTGACCGGCCCGAACAGTTCCCGCTGGACGCACCCGGTCAGGAGCCCCACCCTCGCCCGGCGGATTCCCTCGGGGGCCGTCACCTCCGGGAGGGGACGGGCCGCCGGCATTGCGCCGAGAGGGGGCAGGAGGGCATCCATCATGGCCAGCCTGCGGGAAAGGGCCCGCAAAAGCCCCGTCCCCCGGAAGAGGGCTTGCAGCCCCATGCGCTGGTAGAGGCGGAGCGCCCCCAGGGCGACCCGCAGCCGATCCGGGTGGGGAAACAGACTGAAGATACACCGCCGGAGCACCCGCTCGCCAAGCGGCCGCGCGTAGTGGCGCTCGATCTGCCCCCGGGCGGCCTCCATCAGCGAGCCGAACTGGACGGAGGAGGGGCAGGCGGTCTCGCACGCCCGGCAGAGGAGGCACGAGTCCATGTGCTTCACGAAGGTCGGCGTGATGCCGATCTGCCCCTCCGAGGCAGCCCGGATCAGGTAAATCCGTCCCCGGGGACTGTCCATCTCATTGCCCAGCACGACGTAGGTCGGGCAGGCGGGGAGGCACATGCCGCAGTGGATGCAGTCCAGGACCTTCTCGACCTCGGGGGGGTCCTGGAGATCGAAGGCGGGTTGCCGCCCGGTCGGAAGGGCCGTGGCGGTCGCCATCTCAGATTCCCCCGACGAAGCGACCCGGGTTCAGGATCCCCTTCGGGTCGAACTGCACCTTCAGCCCCTGCATGAGGCGCAGGGGCCCTCCCACCGGCCCCCAGACATCCACCCGCCGCTTCACGGCGACAGGCGCCTCCAGCATCACCAGGTGCCCACCCAGTTCTCCGGCGATCCCCCGGACGGTCTCCACGTAGTCTGCGGCGCGCTCGGGCGGCGCCGAGGTGACGTCCACCCCGAAGCGCACGATGCCCGAGCCGGCTTCGGCCACCGCCTGGCAGGGCATGCGCCGCTGCCCCGCCAGGCCCTCGCCCCGGCTCATCAGCTCGGGAACCTGGGTCAGGGGCACGCTCCCCTTGAGGACGAGCGACCCGGGGGCGCCGGGACTCGGGAACTCCCGGATTGCCTCCCAGCAGGCGGTGTGAGCCGGGCCGCTCAGGATGTGGTCGGCGGTGCTCCCCGCCCCCCGGCAGTATCTGGCCGCGTCGCCGATCTGCGCTCGGACCGCCTCCGGCACGCTCCCGATCATGACCGCGAGACCGACCTGGCCTGCCCCCCACGGGAGCCCGGCCGCCCCCGCGGCCGCCCCCGCCGCGCCGGCACTCAGGAGCCCCACAGCGCTAAGCACCAGGGAGGAGTTCAGGATCTCCGTCACGGCGGCCCTGGCGGTCTCGAGGCTGGGGAAGGCGGCCAGGTGCGTCTCCTCCGCGGCCGGAAGCGGATAGAGGCGGAAGGTGCCTTCCGTCAGGATCCCCAAGGTGCCCAGGGACCCGATGTAGAGCTTGGGCATGTCGTAGCCGGTGACGTTCTTGACAACCTTGGCCCCACCCTTGGTGACGGTCCCGTCGGCATGGACGACCCGGACCGCGATGAGCAGATCCCGGGCGGTGCCGTACCGGAGGCGGGAGGGGCCGCTGGCGTTCGCCGCCAGGATCCCCCCGATGGTGGCCCGTGCCCCGGAGGGAGGGTCCAGGGCGAGAAACTGCCCCTTCTGCCCCAGGTGCGCCTGGACGGCGGCGAGCGACATCCCGGCCTCGAAGGTGGCGGTCAGATCAGCCGGCTCGTAATCCACCACCCGGTTCAGCCGGGTGAGGCAGAGGACCAGGTCCAGGCGGCGAGGCGGGGCCCCGAGCCCCATCTTCGTCCCGCCCCCCCGGGGAGCGACGGCCGCCCCCTGCTCGTGGGAGGCGCGGAGGAGCCGGCTCACCTCCTCCTCGCTGCCGGGGAACGCCACCACGCCCGGGGTGAGGCCGTCCACCGCGTAGGAGGCCGCGGCAGCGCCCGTCTTGACGTGGTCGGCTCCCACGATCTCCCGGGCGCGCTGCGCCAGGGCCTGAGAATCCACCATGGCTGGCTCAGAACCGCTGGGCGAGGCCCAGGACTTCGATGGGGTGAGGCCGGTACCGGAGCCGCTCCCGGCCCGCGGCCCCGACCTCCACGCAGGACTTGGAGGTGGGGAAGATCTTCCCGGGGTTCATGAGGCCGTCGGGATTGAAGACCCGTTTCACTTTCATCATGGCCTCCAGGTCGGCCCCGGTGTACATGAGGGGCAGATAGTCCCGCTTCTCGCGGCCGACCCCGTGCTCCCCCGTGATGCTCCCGCCCAGCTCGATGCAGCGCTGCATGATCTTCCCCCCCATCTCCTCCGCCTTGTGCAGCTCCGTCTCGCTGCGGCTATCGTAGAGGATCAGGGGGTGGAGGTTCCCGTCCCCGGCGTGGAAGAGATTCGCCACCCGGAGCCCGTACTCCTCGGAGAAGGCCGCGATCTCCCGGAGGATCTGGGGCAGCCTGGTCCGGGGGATGACCGCATCCTGGAGGTAGCAGTCGGGGCTGATGTGCCCCATGGCGGCGAAGGCCGCCTTGCGCCCCTTCCAGAGCAGGAGGCGCTCCCCTTCGTCCTTCGCGATCCGGATCTCCCGGACCCGGTGCTGCCGCATCAGCCGGGTGATCGGCTCCACGAGCGCCTCGACCTCTGCACCCGGCCCGTCCACCTCCACCAGGAGGACCGCGCCGGCGTCGGTCGGAAGGCCCACCTTGACCCCCTGCTCCACCGCCTGGATGCTGAGGCTGTCCATCATCTCGAGGCAGGCGGGGATGATGCCGGCCGCCACGATCGCGGATACCGTGTTGCTGGCATCGTCAATGGTCTCGAAGATCCCCAGCAGGGTCTTGACCGCCTCCGGCTTCGGCAGGATCCGGAGGGTCACCGCCGTGCAGACCCCGAAGGTCCCCTCGGAGCCCACGAAGAGGCCGGTCAGGTCGTAGCCGGGCGGATCGAGCGCCTTGCCGCCGAACTCCACGACCTCGCCGTCCGGCAGGACGACCTCCAGTCCCAGCACATGGTTCGTGGTCACGCCGTACTTCAGCGTATGGACCCCCCCGGCGTTCTCCGCCACGTTCCCGCCGATCGTGCAGGCGGT
>JAHFDC010000200.1 GCA_023249205.1 Candidatus Methylomirabilota bacterium | reverse complement strand
GATCATGTACTTGGCGATGCGGTCCTTCAGGCTCCCGGTCGGGTTGTGCCCTTCCAGTTTCGCGAAGATCCGGACGGACGGCTTCGGGCTCATCCGCGTGAGCTCGATCAGCGGCGTGTTCCCGATGGCGCTGACGATGTCTCGCCCTGACATTGTTCCCCGTCCCGGAGCCGCCTCCGCCCGCCCGGCTCTGCTCAGGCCCCTCCGCCCGCCACGGCCGGCAGGATCGAAACGACGTCCCCGTCCTTCAGCGGCGTGTCCAGGGCCTGCATGAAGCGCACGTCCTCGTCGTTCACGTAGATGTTCACGAAACGGTGCAGGCGGCCCCCGTCCTCCAGCAACCGCTCCCGGAAGCCAGGATGCTTCCGGTCCAGGTCATCAAGCAACTCCCGGACGGTCTGCCCGGACCCCTTCAGGGTCTTGGCGCCGCCTGTGTGCTTCCGCAGGATCTGGGGAATCTGCACGTCAACAGTCGTCATCCTGCCGCTCCTCGCCCGCTCGCGCCCCGGTCTGGGCGCGTCGCCTGCGCTCGACGCAACGATTCGGGACGCTCAACCAGAGGCCCCGCTTCCCTGGCTCACCGCTTCTTGACCAGGATGCTCCAGGCTTCCCCCCCGAGCGGGCCCACGCCGAGCACCTCATTCCCCTCGTTGGCCAGGCTTCTCGGGACGTTCTCCGCCGACTCCGGGTTGTCCACGATGACGCGGAGGATCTGGCCCGGCGCCAGGTCTTCCAGTGCCAGTTTCGACTTCACAAAGGTGTACGGGCAGACCTCCCCCCGGAGGTTCAATTCCTCGTCCACCTGCACGCCCTGGCGGGCCGCGATCTCACTCATCCGGCGCTCCTCAGTACCCGGACGCGGCTGCCCCCGCCCCCACGGGCTCCGTAGCCACCCCGTGGGGATCGCCACCCAAACGGATCTTCTTGATGACGGTGCGCGAGGCCACGTCAACGACGGAGAGGCCCGGCTCCTTGCCCGTGACCATCGCGGGGTCGCCCGTCTGCGCCTCGCCCCGCGTCGTCACGAAGGCCCGCGCCCCATCCGGGGAGAACGCGATGATGTCCGTCTTGTCCCCCACGTTCGGAATCGTGGCGACCAGGTCTCCGCTGGCCACGTCGATGATGGAGATGTCCCCGGACTGCCGGTTCGGCACCCACGCCTGCTTCCCGTCGGCCGTGAGGGCTACCCCGTGGGCTTCTTTCCCGTGAACCAGGTCCTTGATCACCGCGTCCTCTCGGGTGTCCACAATGGAGACCTTGTTCTCCCCGCCGCCGGTGACGAAGAGCCGCCGGCCGTCCCGGGTGAGAACTTGCCCCATGGCCCCCTTGCCCACGTTGGGGATCGTCTTGATGACCTCGAGCGTGGCCGTATTGATCACGGAAAGCGTCGCGTCCCCACCGTTGGAGACATACGCTTTCTTCCCGTCCCCCGAGAAGGTGACCAAAGCCGGGGCCTTGCCGACAGCAACAGTTTTGACCAGATCGTGCTTGTGCGCGTCGAAGACGCTGACGGTTCCGTCCCCCGGATTGGCCACATAAGCCCGCTTCCCGTCCGGCGAGAAGGTGACGGCGTGGGCGGTCTTGCCGGCCGGGAGGGTGGCGACCGCTTTCCGGCTCGCCACCTCGATCACCGTCACGTTGTTCGAGGCGACGTTGGCCACCCAGGCGTATTTGCCGTCGGCGGTGAAGGTCACGTTGTGCGGCTTGGTGCCGGCCGGCACCTCGGCGATGACCTCGAGGGTGCTGCCGTCAATGATCTGGACCTTGTTGATCCCCTGGTTGGTGACCCAGACCTCGTACTTGGATCCGGCGGCCCAGCCAACAGTTCCGCCGCCGGCCGCAAGCAGGAGCACTCCGAGAAAGATCGCCGTCCACCCCCGGTTCGTCATCGGCGCGCGCATAGGTCCTCCCCTCATCTTAGCCGCCCTCACCGCTTCTCGATCTCGATCTCCCACAGGGCATTGCCCGTCTTCTCGACCCGGAGGACCCGGTGGCCGGCCCCCTCCGCCCAGCGGGGGATGTCCTCCACCGACATCGGGTTGTCCACCAGGACCTTGAGCCGTTCCCCGGAAGCCCGCGCCGCCATCGCCCGCTGGGCCATGACAAGCGGGTACGGGCAGATCTCCCCCCGCGCGTCCACCAGCGTGGGGGTTACCGCCTCGGCCTTCTCGGACATGGTTCTCCCCTACCGCTCCACGGGTGCCGTGGGGTCGTTGCCCCAGTCAATCCAGGAGCCGTCGTAGTTCTTCACGTCATCGTAGCCCAGCAGTTTGCCCACCAGCCAGTTATGGGCCGCCCGCACACCGGTCCGGCAATAGGTGATCACGGTCTGTCCCGGCTTGGCCCCGGTCGCCGCATAGAGTTTCTTGAGTTCCTCCGGTGACTTGAACGTCTTCTCCTCGGTGATGGTGCTCGTCCAGTTCAGATGGGCCGCCCCCGGGATGTGGCCTCTCGCCTTGATGTCGGCCTCCTCCTTGGTGCCCGCGTACTCCTCGGGGGTCCGGGAGTCCACCAGGACGAAGGATTTCTCCTTCAGGTTTTTCTTGAGCCACTCGGCGGTGACGATCAGGTCCGGGTTCGGCTTGGCCACGAACTTCCGGGGAGGCACGCGCGGCTCGTCGGTCGTCAGGGCGCGGCCCTCCTTGGTCCACTTCGTGAGGCCGCCGTTCAGGACGGAAGCCTTGGTGTGACCGAAGAAGTGCAGCACGTACACCAGCCGGGAGGCGAAAAGGCCGCCGGCGTCATCGTAGGCCACCACGTGCACTGTCCCGTCAATCCCCAGTTTCCCGAAGAGTTCCTCGGCCTTGGCCGGAAGGATCGGGAAGCCCTGGCGGTTGGCCTGAACGTCGTCGAGTTCGCGCCAGGGCAGGTACACCGCGCCGGGGATGTGGCCCTTCCCGTATTCCTCCCGGCCCTTCGGCTCCGCCGCCGTGCGCATGTCCACAAGCCGCTGCTGCGGATCCCCCAGGTGATCAGCGACCTCCTTGGCCTCCGCCAACAGGTGGGGGTTGGCGAACTTCTCCTTGGCCGCCTCCTGCCCCCAGCACTGGGCGAAGGCTCCCACAGGCCAAGCGAGCAGGAGGGTGACAAGAAT
>JAHFDC010000199.1 GCA_023249205.1 Candidatus Methylomirabilota bacterium | reverse complement strand
GCGCGGGCCGGCGGCAGCGCCCCGTCCCTTCCATCCACGGTGATGCCGCCGGCTGCAATGACCGCCGCGGCGTTCGGGCGCGCGAGCAGGGTGACGGCGTGGCCGGCTGCCGCCAGCCGGGCAGCATAGAGACTCCCGAGCGCCCCTGCCCCGACGACCGCAACCCGCACGCGCTCTCCCCCAAATCGCTTCAGGACCCCGCGGCCGCTTCCAGCAGATGCGCCCAGAGGCTCCGCCCCTCGGGCGGCCGGGCCCCGTCGGGAGCGGCTTCGGCCACGATCTCCGTGAAGAACCGGTCGTACACGGTGGCCCGCTCGTGCTGAAGTGGGGTCGGGCAGTAGCAGGTCTCGGTCCAGTGGACCTCCTCGCCCACGGAGACGGCGCGACGCATGCTGGCCACGATCTCCGGCCCGTCGGGCCGCTGGCGCGCCACCGTCCCGTCGGTCAGGATCCGGTACAGTTCGGCCGCCACCCCCGGACGCAGGCGGGCCCGGACGCGGTAATGCATGGTGCCTCGCTGAAGCCGCAGCAACAGTGCGGCTGCCCGCGGCCCGCGGGGCCATGCCCGGCGCGGGCAGCCGCGGTCCGGGGGATTATACCGGAACGGGGCGAGAGCGGGCCACCGGTTGTCCCCTTTTTCCCTTGACCCTCATGCGAATTCGGCTAGACTGAGGCCGCTTGACGGACCGGCGTTGACCTTCCCGTCCTGTTCCCCGTCGCGGTCCACCCGGCACGGGGCCTCGGCCATCCCACGGCGCCCGCTCCCCCGCGGGCTTCGGCGTTGCTCGTAACACCGGGCGAGCCCCTGGACCCGGCGGGGCCCCGCCGGGCCGGAGAATTCTCGGAACCCGTAATGGAGAGGAGACGCGGACGATGGCCTACGAATGGAAACTCAAGGCACGGCCCTATTCGGACGAGGAGGCGAGGAAACTCCTGACCGGCGTGATCAGCCCCGAGACGACCGACTGGCACTACAACACGCACCACAAGGGGTACGTGACCGCCCTCAACAACATCGAGAAGGGCCTCGACTCAGCCGAGCGGGCGGCCGCCAACGGCAACTACAGCATCATCGGGGAACTCAAGCGGCGCTTCACCTGGAACCACGCCGGCACGCTGCTGCACGACGTCTACTGGGAGGTCATGGGAGGCGACGGGGATCCCAAGAAGGGGACCGATGTGCTCCAGGCGATCGAGAATGAGTTCGGCACCTACGACGCCTGGAAGGCCGACTTCAAGGCAGCGGCCATCTCGGCCAAACTGTCCGGGTGGGCCCTCCTGGTGAAGGACAGCCTCATGTCCGGGCGGCTCCTCAACGTCCTCGTGGACGAGCACCAGTACGGTGCCATCTGGGGGGGGATCCCCCTGGTCGCGTGCGATGTCTTCGAGCACGCCTACTACCACAAGGACGGGCCGGGCCGGGCGAAATACATTGACAACTTCATCGCGCACCTGCACTGGGGTCGGATCAACGAGCGGTTCCGGAAACTCGTCCGGTAGCCTGGCCCGGTGCGCCGGCGGAACGACGCGGCCGCCGGCGCCCGGTCCACCGGCCTCCAGGAACATCACGGCCCCGCGCCCTCCGGGCTGCGGGGCCGTTTTTCGTTCCCCGTGCAGGCGGCTTATCCCTTGGCCTCCAGCGCCACGTAGAGGTATGCGTCCCCTCGCCGGATCAGAAGGAGGTTCACCACCCCCTTCCCCAACTTGAGGGCCCGCCGGTACTCCGGGAGGGCCCGGACCTCCGTCCGGTTCACCTCCGCCACCAGGTCGCCGGCCCGAAGACCCGCGGCGGCCGCGGCCCCCCCCTCCTGGACCTCGGCCACCACCAGCCCCTCCTGCTCCTTCAGCTTGAACTTCTTCGCCTTCTCGGCGTCGAGTTCCTCCACCGTCAGCCCCAGCGCCGTCTCCGCGCGCTTTTCCGGGACCGCGGCCTCGGCCACCGCCTGCCGGAACTCCCCCACCGTCACCGTGAGGCTGTGCGCCGCCCCATCCCGGAGGACCTCCATCTCCACCGCCATCCCCACCGCGGTGAGGCTCACCGCGCGCTGGAGGGCGGCCACGTCCTTGACGGGGGTGCCATTGAACTTCACGATCAGGTCCCCCCGGCGGATGCCGGCGGTCTCGGCCGGCAGCCCGGGCATGACACTGTTCACCAGGGCCCCGTCGGTCTCCTGCCTCCCCAGCGCCTGGGCCACGCTCTGGGTCAGGTTCTGGACCCCTACCCCCAGGAACCCCCAGGGGACCCGCCCCTTTTCTCTGAGCGCCGGCAGGACGGTCTTCACCAGGTTCACCGGGATGGCGAAGCCGATGCTCCGGTTGGGGATGACGGCCGTGTTCACCCCCACCACCTCCCCCCGGATGTTCACCAGGGGGCCGCCGGAGTTGCCGGGGTTGATCGCGGCGTCGGTCTGGATGAAGTCGTCGAAGGGACCGCTCCCCCCCACCCCGCGCCCCTTCCGGCTGACGAGACCGAACGTCACCGTCGCCTCCAGGCCGAAGGGGTTCCCCACCGCCAGGACCATCTCCCCGATCTCGACGGCATCCGAGTTCCCCAGGGGGAGAATCGGGAACGGCCCCCCCTCCACCTTCAGGAGCGCCAGGTCGCTCCGGGGATCCTTCCCCATGACCTTCGCGCTGAGCCGCCGGCCGTCGAAGAGGCGGACCTCGAATTCCCCCCCATCCACCACCACGTGGGAGTTGGTCACCAGAAAGCCATCGGGACTGACAAAGAATCCGGTCCCCACCCTGGCCCGGTTCTCGGGCGGGACCGGCGGATGCTCCGGCGACGGCCGCTCGACCGCGGGGCCGCCCTCCACGCCGATGCGCACCACCGCGGGGCGGACCTGGCGGACCAGGCCGGTCAGCGATTGGTTGAGGGCGCGAAGGTCAGCCGGGGCCTGCTCCGCCCCCTCGGTGAAGAGGGGGGCGGCGGCCGCTCCCGTGGCCAGCGCGACCACCGTCAGGAGAGCGGCCAGGACGGTAGCGATCCCCGTGCGCATCGCGCGATCGTCCCTTCTCGGTCAGAGATCACCCGCAAGATGAGAAATCAGCATACCACAGGGGACGCGTCGCTACAAGGGCCGGGGAGCGGACCAG
>JAHFDC010000198.1 GCA_023249205.1 Candidatus Methylomirabilota bacterium | reverse complement strand
ATGCTTCGCTCCCTCTCCGGGACCTGGCCACCCGCCTCTGGGTCGAGGCCACGGGAGAGCCGGCGCAGCGCCGGAGCGGGCTCGTCGCCGCCTTCTTCGCCCAGACCGGAGTCTTCCCCCCCTACAGCCGGCGCCACCCGCGGTACCCGGCCCGCCTCCCCGCCTGGTGCGCGCCGCAGGCCGTGCGCGAACGACTCGTCGCCGAGACCCTCAATGTGTCAAGCGCCGGGCTCCTGCTCTCCCTGGAAGAGCCCATGGCCCCCGGGGCGGGCATCACGGTGGAGATCGAGACCCCCTTCGGGCTCGTCGGGGGCGAGGGGCACATCGCTTGGATGGGGGAGACCAGCGAGGTGCTCCGGGCCGGCGTCGCCCTCGAGCGCCTGCGCACCGCGACGGACCAGGCGCGCTGGACGCGGCTGATCGGTCGGCTCGGCCAGCAGGTCGCCCGTGTCTAGCCCGACCCCGCGCCCGAGCGCACCTGCCGGCTCGCAGGGCCCTCCTGCGGCCGGCGCCCGCCCCCCTCTTCGCTGGAGGCCCGGCCAAGGCCGGTTGAGTCCGTAGCGGAAACACCATTTCGCATCTGGAGACCCTAGTCCCTGGAGGGTGCGGTGCGCTGCCCCTTCTGCGGCAGCAACACGGAGAAGGTGGTGGACTCGCGGGAGGGGCGGAACGGGGCGGTCATCCGCCGCCGCCGCCACTGCCTCCAGTGCCACCGCCGCTTCACCACCTATGAGCGGATCGAGGAGATCCAGTTCATGGTGGTCAAGAAGGACGGGCGCCGGGAACCCTTCGACCGGAACAAGATCCTGAGCGGGCTCCTCAAGGCGACGCAGAAGCGGCCGGTCAGCGTGAACCAGTTGGAGGCCATCGTGGAGCAGGTTGAGGCGCTCCTGGCGGAGAAGCCGGACCGGGAGATCGCCTCGAGCGAGATCGGGGAACGGCTCATGCAGCGCCTCCACGACCTGGACCCGGTGGCCTACGTCCGGTTCGCATCCGTCTACCGTCAGTTCAAGGACGTGAGCGACTTCGTGGCGGAGGTGAAGGGACTCCGGGAGGGAGGAGGGGGGCAGGAGGAGTGAGGCCGCCCACCCGCGCCCCCGGCAGCCGCCAGGGCCGCCGGTCGCCTGGTGGCAGGCCGCCCTCCCTGCGGAGCGTTGCTGAGGCCCTGTCCATCTCGGCCTGAACGATGGTCCTGTTCCCCGTGCCCGCCAGCACTCGCCTCGCCAAGCGCGTGACCACCACCTCCTCCTCCGCTCGATGCAGCCTTCCCCGGAGCCGGGGCGCTCTCCCCCCTCTTACGCCACGCTGCCGGCCTCCCGGGGCGCGACGGTGAGATGATCACATGCGCGTGAATCCCCCTTCTCCCCCAAGGGGTGCCGACCCGGGAAGCCTCCGGCTTGGGACACGGGGAAGCCCGCTCGCGCTCGCCCAGAGCCGGCAGGTGGCGACCGCTCTGGTGGCGAGCCACCCCGGCCTGCGGGTGGACCTGACGGTGATCCGGACCAGCGGGGACCGGATCCAGGATCTGCCCCTCGCCAAGGTCGGGGGGAAGGGACTCTTCGTCAAGGAGATCGAGGAGGCGTTGCTTCAGGGCCGGATCGAGGTGGCGGCCCATAGTATGAAGGATCTCCCGGCGTCGCTCCCCCCCGGCCTCACCCTGGGGGCCATCATGGTGCGGGAGGAGGCAGGGGATGTTCTCGTGGCCCGGCAGGCCCGTTCCCTGGAGGAACTGCCGCCGGGGGCGCGGATCGGGACCAGCAGTCTGCGGCGCCAGGCCCAGCTCCTGCACCGACGCCCGGATCTGTGCGTCCTTCCGCTGCGGGGAAACGTGGACACCCGCCTCCGCAGGCTGACGGAGGGGACCCTCGACGCGATCGTCGTCGCGGCAGCGGGCCTCAAGCGACTCGGCCTCAGGCCCGAGGGGGCCATCCCCCTCCCCCTAGAGGTCTCCCTCCCCGCGCCCGGACAGGGGGCACTCGGCCTGGAGATCCGCGAGGGGGACCCGGCAACGGCCGCCGTCGTGGCCACGCTGGATGATCGGATGAGCCGCATTGCGGTGACGGCGGAGCGGGCCTTCCTCCGGCGGCTCGGGGGGAGCTGCCAGATCCCCATCGGCGCCTACGGGCGAGTGGAGGGAGACGCCCTGATCCTGACCGGTCTCGTGGCCAGCCCGGACGGGAAGGCCCTCGTGCGGGACACCCTCACCGGCCCGGCCCTGGAGGCCGAGTCCCTCGGGATGGGCCTGGCCGAGCGCCTGCTGGCCCAGGGCGCCGACCGGATCCTCCGGGAGCTGGCCGGAGCGCAAGGGTAGGGGCATGCCGGGGCAGGGGAAGGTCTATCTCGTCGGGGCAGGACCGGGGGATCCCGGCCTCCTCACACTGCGGGGGAAGGCCTGCCTCGAGGAGGCCGATCTCGTCATCTGCGATCCCCAGGTGAGCCCGGCGCTCCTCGAGCATGTCCGGCCGGATGCCGAACGGATCCTCGTGGGAAGCGGGGCGGGGCCCCCGCGCATCCCCCATGAGGAGATCACCAGACTTCTGGTGGCGCACTGCCGGGCGGGGCGGGTGGTCATCCACCTCGTGACGGGTGACCCCATGATGGCCCAGGGCGGGGAAGAGGCAAAGGCCCTTGCGGCCGCCGGCTGCCCCTTCGAGGTGGTCCCCGGGGTGCCTCCGGCCATTGCCGCGCCGGCCTACGCCGGCATCCCGGTCACCCACCGCGGCCTCAGCGGCGCGGTCGCCTTCGTCGGCGGCCTGGTGGGCGACACGGAGGAGCCCGGATTCTCCTGGGACGCCCTGGGGCGGGGCGGCGGAACCCTCGTCTTCCCGCTGGCCATGGAGACGCTCCCCACGGTCGCGGGAAAACTCGTCGCCCACGGGCGCCCGCCCGAAACCCCGGTGGCGGTGATCTGCTCAGGGACGACGCCCCGGCAGCGGACCATTGTGGGGACGCTCGCGGAGGTCGTCCGGCAGGTTGCAGCCGCGGGGCTCTTCCCGCCCGGCATCGTGGTGGTGGGAGAAGTCGTCCGCCTCCGCCAGGCCCTCAACTGGTTCGAGCAAAGACCCCTCTTCGGGAAGACCGTGGTGGTCACGCGGGCG
>JAHFDC010000041.1 GCA_023249205.1 Candidatus Methylomirabilota bacterium | reverse complement strand
CATCGGTGCGCCGCTGGGTCAAGGATGTCGCCAAGATGTGCCGCCCGGCGGACGTCGTCTGGTGCGACGGCTCCGAGGCCGAGCGCGCGCGGCTGCTCGAGGCCGCCGTCCGCGCGGGTGACCTCATCCCGCTCAACCAGCGAGCCCTGCCGGGCTGTTACCTGCACCGGAGCGCCGTCAACGACGTCGCCCGGACCGAGCATCTCACCTTTATCTGCTCCCGCGAGAAGGACGAGGCCGGCCCCACGAACAACTGGATGGCCCCCGCGGAGGCCTACGATCGCCTCTCCAAGATCTTCGCCGACTGCATGCAGGGCCGGACGATGTACGTCATCCCCTTCCTCATGGGACCCCCCGGCTCGCCCTTCAGCAAGGTCGGCATTCAGGTCACCGACAGCCTCTACGTCGTCCTGAACATGCGGATGATGACCCGCATGGGAACGGCGGCCCTCGAGCACCTGGGCGCCTCCGACCAGTTCACGCGCGGCCTGCACGCCACAGCCGACCTGAGCGTGGATCGGCGGTTCATCTGCCACTTCCCCGAGGACAACACCATCTGGAGCGTGGGGTCCGGCTACGGCGGCAACGCGCTCCTGTCCAAGAAGTGCATGGCCCTGCGCATCGCCAGCCACATGGCCCGGAGCGAGGGATGGCTCGCCGAGCACATGCTGATCGTCGGGGTCGAGAGCCCGGACGGCGCGGTGACCTATATCTGCGGCGCGTTCCCGAGCGCCTGCGGCAAGACCAACCTGGCCATGCTGGTTCCCCCGGCCTCCATGAAGGGGTGGCGGGTCCACACGATAGGGGACGACATCGCCTGGCTGCGCGTCGGTCCCGACGGCAGGCTCTGGGCCGTCAACCCCGAGGCCGGCTTCTTCGGCGTCCTGCCGGGGACGAGCAATGGGACCAACGCGAGTGCCGTGGCGACCATCCGGCAGAACACGATCTACACCAACGTCGCGCTCAAGGCCGACGGGACCGTGTGGTGGGAGGGGCACGACGAGCCGCCGCCGCCCAGCGCGCGCGACTGGCGCGGACGGCCGTGGACGCCGACGAAGGGGGAACCGGCGGCGCACCCGAACAGCCGGTTCACGGCGCCCGCGAGCGGCTGCCCCTCGATCTCCCCCGAGTGGCAGAACCCGAAGGGCGTCCCGATCAGCGCCATCCTGTTCGGTGCGCGGCGGCAGACCCTCATCCCGCTCGTCTACCAGGCCTTCACCTGGCAGCACGGCACCTTCCTGGGCGCCACCCTCGCCTCGGAGACGACCGCCGCGACCACCGGCGCAGTGGGCGTCCTGCGCCGGGACCCCATGGCCATGCTCCCCTTCTGCGGCTACAACATGGCCGACTACTGGGAGCACTGGCTCTCGATGGCGAAGCAGGCGTCGAACCTCCCCAAGATCTTCCGCGTCAACTGGTTCCGCAGGGACGAGAAGGGCCGCTTCCTCTGGCCCGGGTACGGCGAGAATCTCCGGGTGCTCCGGTGGGTGATCGAGCGCTGCAAGGGGGGCGGGGAAGCGGAGGAGACGGCGATCGGCTACGTCCCCAGGCGGTCCGCCCTTGACCGCAAGGGGCTCGCCGTCTCCGACGAGGCCCTCAGCACCCTGCTCCGGGTGGACCGCGACGGGTGGGTGGCGAACCTCCGCAGCCAGGCCGAGTTCTTCGAGAAGTTCGGAGACCGGCTCCCGGCTGGCATCCGCGAGGAACACAGAGCCCTGGCCCGCCGCCTCAAGGGGAGGTGAGCGGGACGAGCCGGGGCGACGATCCCGCTCTTCCCGGTGCCGTCGGAGCATGAGCGGAACGGGACGGGTCCTCCAGCCAGCGATCGCAACGGGGGCAGATCGGCTCCGGATCGGGACCTCGGGATGGTCCTACCCGACCGGCGAGGGGAAATGGACCGGGGTCGTGTACCCGCCCGGGACCCGAAGTGAACTCGCCTACTACGCCACCCATCTCTTTACCACCGTCGAGGTCAATGCCTCCTTCTACCGGTTGATTCCCCCCGCCACCGCCAAGACCTGGGCCCGGACCACCCCGCCGGACTTCCAGTTCGCCGTGAAGGCCTGGCAGAAGTTCACCCATCCCCAGATGCACGCCGCCGCGTCGGGCAAGGCGGAGCCGGCCACCCAGGAAGACGTGGACCGGTTCCGGGCCAGCCTCGACCCCCTGGCGGAGCGCCGGAAGCTCGGGGCCGTCCTCCTCCAGTTCCCGCCTTCCTTCCACTCCACCCCCGAGACCGCCGATTCCCTCGGGACGTTGCTCGGGAGGCTGGCGGCGTACCCGCTGGCGGTCGAACTCCGGCACCGCTCGTGGAGCCACCGGAAGTCAGAGACCCGGAAGCTCCTGCAGGAGCACCGGGCGACCTGGGTGGTTATTGACGAGCCGAAGTTCCCCTCCTCGATTCGCCAGGATGTCGAACCCCTGAGCGAGATGCTCTACCTCCGATTTCACGGGCGGAACGCTGCGAAGTGGTGGACCCACGACCGGGCCGAAGAGCGGTACGATTACCTCTACTCCGAGGCCGAGCTGCTCCCATTCGCCGCCAAGATCCGCGCGCTCCTCACGACGGCATGCCCGCCGAGGGCCTTCGTCTTCTTCAATAACCATGCCCGCGGGCAGGCGGTCCAGAACGCCCAGATGATGATTCGCCTGGTCGGAGAGGGCCTCCCCGCGTAGCGGACGCGGAAGCGCCTCCCGCAGCCTCGGCACGCGGCCGGCAACGCCTGGGGCCCTCGCGGCGGGTGGCCGCCTCCAGCCGGCACCCGCTCCGGAATCCCGAGGAGACTCCCGGCGCCGGCCGGATGGCGGTTGGGTCCAGTGGGAGGCGCCATGAGGGCCGATGCCCCCTCGCTGCCGGTGACCCGTCGCCTTCTCACCCTTCTCCCCGGGCTGGCCCTCTGCGGCGCCCTCACCGGGGCGATCGTCGGGGTCCGCCCGCTCCTGCCCGCCTACTTGAGCGAGGCCCTGCTCGCCCTGGCGGGGGGGCTTCTCATCGGGAATCTGGGCGGCGCGCCCGCCGCGACCACGCCCGGCCTGCGCTGGCTGAGCCGAACGGGGCTGCGGCTGGGCATCGCCCTGATGGGGGCACGGCTGGCCTTCGGGGAGATTCTTCAGGGCGGGGGGGCGGCGCTCGTCCTCCTCCTCGGCACGATGACGCTGGCGGCCCTCGGGGTAACCGTGCTCGCGCGCTGGCTGGCGGTGCCGCGCCGCCTCACGACTCTGCTCGCCGTCGGCACGGCCGTGTGCGGCAACTCGGCCATCATCGCGACCGCCCCCCTCCTTGAGGCCGACGAGCGGGAGGTGGCCTTCGCCGTTTGGACCATCACTCTCTTCGGGACGCTCGCGGTCTTCGCCTTCCCCTTCATTGGGCACGCCTTGCACCTGGCACCATGGCACTACGGGGTGTGGGCCGGAGCGGCGATCCAGGACACCGCGCAGGTCCTCGCCGCCGGCCTGGCCTACGGGGAGTCCGCCGCCGCGGTCGCGACGGTCGTCAAGTTGACCCGGAACACCCTCCTGGCCCCGATCCTGATCGGCATCAGCCTGAGCCTGGCCCGCCACCGGGCCACGGGGGGCTGGAGGACCGCGCTCGGACACAGCCTGCCGCTTTTCGTTGTCGGGTTCCTGGGGATCGCCCTGCTGAACACCCTCGGGGTGCTCCCCACGAGCGTGCGGGCAGGGCTTCTCGCCGGCTCGCGGGGACTGCTGCTGGCGGCGCTGGCCGCCATCGGCTTGAGCCTGCGCGTCGCAGACCTCCGCATGACGGGGTGGCGCCCGTTCCTGGTGGGCCTTGGGGCGTCGGTGGGCCTCGCCGCGGTAACGCTACTCGCGACCAGCGCAACCCGGGGGGTCTGGCAGGGCGTGTTCGGGGATTTCTGAGCGCACACCCGCACGCCACGGGCGAGGCGGGGCCGCTGCACCAGGGACCCAGAGCAAGCCAGCGTCTGGGCATCTGCGAGATCGCCGGCCTGAGCCTGCCGCCAAACGGCCTGGCGATCCTGTCCGCCTGCGAGACGCCCTCGGAGAACAGGTCCCCGGCGCTGCCCTGAGCACCCTCGCTGCGGCCTTCAGCCAGGCGGGGGCCCAGTCCGTCATGGCGTCCCTGTGGAAGGTGAACGACGCGGCCACCCGGGACTTCATGGTGGTGTTCCACCGTTCCCTGCCCACGACGGGTCGCGCTGCCGCACTCCAGCAGGCGCAGACCACAGTCCTCAAAGATCCCCAGACCGCCCACCTGTACTACTGGGCCCCGTTCATCCTCATCGGCGCCCGGTAGAGCGAGCGGGCGGAGAGGAAGGGGCGGAGGAGGCGGGGAGTGCGGCGTCAAGCGCGTCTGCTAGAGGAGGCGGCGCCGCAGGAGTGCGCTGAGGGCGTCCACGGCCGTGACGAGCGCGTAGATGGCAAGGACGAGGGTAAGCAGCTGGTGCTCCAGGAAGAGGCTGATGGCGATGTGGATCCGCTGGCCCAGCCCTCCCGCTCCGACGAAGCCCATGATCGCGGCGACCCGGATATTCACCTCCCACCGGTACAGGGAGTAGGACACGAAGTGCGGGAGGACTTGCGGGAGGATGCCGTAGGCGAGGACCTGGAGGCGCCGCGCCCCGGTCCCCTGGAGCGCCTCGATCGGCCGGGGATCCACGTTCTCCAGGACCTCGGCGAAAAGTTTCCCCAGGACCCCCGCCGTGTGCACCCCGAGGGCGAGCACGCCCGGGAAGGGGCCCAGGCCGACCATGAACACGAACAGAATGGCCCAGACGAGCTCGGGGACCGTGCGCAGCAGGTTCAGCAGGCCGCGCGCCGTCCCGTAGAGTAGCAGGCGAAGGCCCCGGACGACCGGACGCTCCATCTCGAAGAGCAGCCCCGCGAAGGCGAGATTGGCCGAAGCAAAGAAGACCAGGCCGAACGCGATGAGGACTGCCAGGAGGGTCCCCAGGAAGGAGATGGCGAAGGTCTCGGACGCCCCGATTGCCACCTCCCGCAGCAGCGGCGCCGAGAGATCGGGCGGGAAGAGGCGCCGCCCGTAGGCGGCCATCTGGGCGAGCCCCTCCGGACCGAGGACGGCCCCGATGTCGGCGGCCGTCCCGCGGTAGCTCCAGAGGAGTGCCCCCGCCAGCGCCGCCCAGCCCAGCCAGGTGGTGACGGCCGCCCGCGGAGGGCCCGCGACGGCGCGGACGGCGGGTGCCTGCCAGGCCATGGCTACAGGACCCTCCGGCGCAGACGCAGACTCAGGGCGTCCGTCCCCGCCACCATCAGGACCAGGAGTCCGATCAGGGTGACCACCTCCCCGAAGTTGAACATCCGCATCGAAATCTCGATCTGCTGCCCGATCCCCCCCGCCCCGACGAACCCGAGGATGGCCGAGGCCCGAATCGCGCACTCCCACCGGTAGAGGGTGTAGGAGACCAGGTGCGGGAAGGCCTGGGGGACCATCCCGTACCAGAAGACCCCCCAGCGGGAGGCCCCGGTCGCCTGCAGGGCCTCGAGCGGCCGCGGATCCACCGCTTCGAAGATCTCCGAGTACACCTTCCCCAGAATCCCCCCGTAGGCGACCCCGATGGCGAGGACACCGGGAAAGGGGCCGAGCCCTGTGGCCCGCACGAAGACGAGCGCCCAGACCAGCTCGGGGACCGAACGGAAGAGACTCAGGAGGGCGCGGGACAGGCCGTAGGGCATGAACCGGAGCAGGCGCCGGACGGGCCGGCCGGAGAGGTCCAGCTCGTGGAGGGGGCCGGCGTGGGCGAGGGAGGCGGTCGCCAGGATCCCGAGCGGGAACCCGATGACGAGGGCCACGGCGGTCCCCAGCAGCGAGATCTGGACCGTCTCCAGGGCCGGTCGGATCAGGAAGAAGAGGAAGGTCGGGGAGAGGGCGGGCGGGAAGCCATCGGCGACGAAGACCAGCGCATTGCGGAAGGCCTCGCGGGAGAAGAGGGTGGGCAGGTCCACCCGCGCCGCCCACCATGAGGCTGCCGCCGTCAGGCCGAAGAGGAGGGCGAAGACCCGGGCGAAGCGGGAGGGTCTAGACCCGGGGAAGGGGACGGCAACTGGTGGCCGGGTCAAGGGGGGCATCGAGCGCTCCCTCGGCGGGGCCGGTGGCGGGCGCGCCCCGGTAGAGGGCCGCGAGGGTCTCGTCCCGCACCGCCGCCGGCGCCAGGTCGAAGAGGACCCTCCCGTCCCTGAGGCCGATGATCCGGGGGAAGGTGGCCAGCGCCAGATCCACGCTGTGCAGGTTCACCACCAACGTCTTGCCTGTGGCCCTGCTGATGTCGGTGAGCAGGTGCACGATGCCCGCCGCCAGCGTGGGGTCCACCGAGGAGACCGGCTCGTCCGCAAGGATGATATCCGGGTCTTGCAAGAGGGCCCGCGCGATCGCCACCCGTTGCTGCTGCCCCCCGGACAACTCGTCGGTCCGGGCGTACAGTTTCTCCGGGATCCCGACCTGCTGGAGCGCCCGGTGGGCCTCCTCCACCTCCACCGGACGCGCCAGCGAAAGCAGCGCCCGGGTCGTGGACCAGGTGCCCAGGCGCCCGGCCAGCACGTTGTGGATGACCGGGAGGCGCGGGACCAGGTTGTGCTGCTGGTAGATCGTCCCGATCCGCCGGCGGGCCGCCCGCAGGGCTGCCCCGTGCAGGTGCGCCACCTCCCGGCCGCCCACCCACAGGCGTCCGGCCGTGGGCTTCAGGGTGCAGTTGAGCAGCCGGAAGAGGGTGGTCTTGCCCGCCCCGCTCGGGCCGATGAAGGCGACCCGCTCGCCCGCGCCGATCTTGAGATCGAGGCCGTCCACAGCCCGGATCTCGCCCGGGAAGACCTTGGTGAGGCCCTCCGCCTGGTACACCGCCCCGCGCCCCCTACTTCAGCAGGCCGGCCGCCACCGCCGCCTCCTCGATCCCTTTCCAGTCCTCGTCCCGCGCCCGGATGTAGCCCTTGGTCCGGTGCAGGTCGAGCAGGCGGCGGTGCTCCGGATTCTCGTAGTTCAG
>JAHFDC010000040.1 GCA_023249205.1 Candidatus Methylomirabilota bacterium | reverse complement strand
TGGCAGCAGCCGCCACCGCCGTGGGGATGCTCCTGGCCCGGGGCTGAAGGGGAGAGGCACCAGCCGGGCTTCCATCACGCCGGGGAGCGGGAGGGACGGATGCAGATCGGGTTTGAGACGATCCAGCTCAATACGGGGGAGCGCCTGGAGTTCATGGATATCACCAAGCGCGTCCGGGACTGCCTCCTGAAGCACCCGATCCGGAACGGGCTGCTCATCCTGAACGCCCTGCACACGACGGTGGCCCTATTCGTCAACGAGTTCCAGACCGCCCTGATCGAGGACATGAAGGCCCTTCTGGGCCGGCTGGTCCGGGAGCGGGACGGCTATCGGCACGACGACCCCCGGTTCTCCGACTGCGAACGGGGGAATGCGGACTCCCACCTGCGGGCCATGTTCCTGGGCCAGAATGTCATCCTTCCCATCCAGGGGGGGGAGTTGGTCCTCGGCCGGTGGCAGAGCATCATTCTGGCCGAGCTGGACGGGCCCAGGGAGCGGAGCATCCAGGTCCAGATTGTGGGGGAGTGAGCGGCCCTGCTCAGGGGGAGCGCCGCGCGCAGGGGTGGCCGGTGAGCCTGACGGATGTCGCCGGGAAGGTGGAGCGCGGGGTGCGACTGACCGCCCCGGAGGGGTTGCTCCTCCTCGGGGAGGCCGATCTCTCTTTGCTCCGGACCCTGGCCAGCCTGGTCCGCTTCCGGAAGCACTCGGATCCCGAGGTCACCTACGTAATCGGCCGGAACCTCTCCTACACCAACGTCTGCTGGGTCCAGTGTGCGTTCTGCGCCTTCTACCGCCTCCCGGGAGAGGAGGGGGCCTGGACCCTCACCCGGGAGGAGATCCTGGCGAAGGTGCAGGACTTGGTCACCCTGGGGGGGACCGAGATCCTCTTCCAGGGGGGCTTGAACCCGGCCCTGAAGATCGGGTGGTACGAGGAGACGTTCCGGGCCATCAAGGGGGCCTTCCCGGTCCACCTGCACGCCCTCTCCCCCGCCGAACTCCTCTACTTGGCCAAGATCTCGGGTCTCACGCTGCCGGCCACCCTGGAGCGGCTGAAGCGGGCCGGTCTCGACTCCATCCCGGGGGGCGGCGCCGAGATCCTGGTGGACGCCGTCCGCCAGCAGATCTCGCCCCTGAAGGACACGACGGAGGAGTGGCTGGAGTGCATGCGGACGGCCCACCACCTCGGGATTCCGTCCACGGCGACGATGATGTACGGCTCCGTGGAGACGCCCGAGCAGCGGATCGAGCACCTGTGCCAGATCCGGGAACTCCAGGACGAGACGCGGGGCTTTACCGCGTTCGTCGCCTGGAACTACCAACCGGACCACACGGTCCTGGGGGGGACCCGGACCGACGGGATGGATCACCTCCGGACGGTGGCGGTGGCGCGCCTGATGCTGGACAACGTCCCGAACCTCCAGGCCTCCTGGGTCACCCAGGGACCGGAGATTGCCCGGACCTCCCTCTTCTACGGGGTGAACGACTTCGGGAGCACGGTGCTGGAAGAGAAAGTGGTGAGCGCCGCGGGCGCCACCTGGCTCCTTTCGCTGGACGAGATCCTGGCGAGCATCCGGTCGGCCGGTTTCACGCCGCGCCGGCGCAACACCCGGTACGAGCGTCTGGACTGATGGGCGCCGAGCGGCGCTGGTTCTTCTGTCTCCGTACGAGGCAGGCTCCCGCGATTCTCCGCCAGGTGCGTCAGAGGGGGCCCGGCGGGGTGGTGGAACTGTGGCCGGATGTCTTCGAGGCGGGGCTGTACTGGCTTTCCCCCGAGACGCGGGCCCTCCTAGATGCGTGCGGGGTGCAGGTCCCCTACGTGTACAAGGTAGACGAGGCGGTCGTCCCGCTCTTCGGCCTGGAGCGCTACCCGGGGAATCCGGCTGACCTTCCCGCCCCGGACTCTGTGCGGACCCGCACCCTGGCCGGCCACGGCATCGGGGTCGAGTTCATGCAGGCCCTGCGGGAAGGGGAAACCCCGGAGGCGGAGCCCACCGCCCCCACGGACGCGGTCTTCTTCCTGCGGCGGCCGGGGGGGCAGGTGAACTTCCTGTGGCGCCTCTTCCGCTCCCGGGCGGACGCGGCGCACCAGGCGGCACAGCGGCGGCAGGGGGACCACCGTTTCTCGGCGTGGGTTGAGCAACTTGCGGTGGAGGAGTTTTCCGGGCTCCTCGTGCCCGCGTAGGCCCGGGATTCCGTCCGATCGTGCGCAGGCATCCACACGGGGTTTCCTTTGCCGATGAGCTTTTCACCATGAGCCGGGGGCGGACACGGGAACGTTTCGGCCGGATGATCGCCGAGGAGCGCACTCCCGGCTCCTGGTGCCCGTACCGGCCCGATTCGCACGCCTGGGCGTGCTTCCGGTCCCGACGGCGCTCAGAGGGAGAGTCGCCCCCCCTTCCTTCACTCCTCAGGAGAATCCCCCGATGAAGATCCTCTTCGTGAACCCGCGCTTCCCGAGCTCGCTGTGGGGCTTCCAGGGGATCGCCGAGTTGATCGGAGTCCGCTCCGGGCAGGCGCCGCTCGGCCTGGCGACGGTCGCCGGGATGACCCCCCCGGACATCGCGGTGGACCTCCAGGATGAGAACTGCCGCCCCATAGACCTGGATACCGATGCGGACGTGGTGGCCATCGGCTGCTGGAATGTCCAGTACCAGCGGGCCCGGGAGCTTGCCGCCGAGTTCCGCCGGCGGGGGAAGCTCACCGTCGTGGGCGGACCCTACCCCACCCTCTGCCCCGAGCGCTTTGCGGATGGGTCCTTCGACGTCGTGTTCGATGGGGAAGTGGAGATCACCTGGCCGCAGTTCTGCCGCGACCTCGCGGCCGGCTCGCCCAGGCCGCTCTACAAGCAGGTCGGGAACGTGGACATGCGCCTGTCCCCGCTGCCTCGCTTCGACCTGCTCCCGAAGGGAGACTACCTCTACCACTTCGTGCAGACGACGCGGGGCTGCCCCTTCCAGTGCGAGTTCTGCGACATCATTATCACCGACGGGCGGGTGCCGCGGCTCAAGTCGGTCCCCCAGGTGCTGGCCGAGATCGAGACCATCACCGCCCTGGGGGGCAGGTACGTCAGCTTCTCGGACGCGAACTTCATCGGCAACACGAAGTATGCCGAGCAGCTCCTTCATGCTCTGGTGGAGTTCGGCCGGGCCAACGGCTTCCCCCTCCACTTCTCCGCCGAGATGACCATCAACGTCGCGGAGAAGCCGCGCCTGCTCGAGCTGCTGCGCGAGGCGAACTTCACGGGCATCTTCGTCGGGATCGAGTCCCCGCGGATTGACAGCCTCGTCGAGACCAAGAAGAGGCAGAACGTTCACAAGCCGCTGATCGAAAGCGTTCGGAAGATCCAGTCCCACAACCTGATCATCACGGCCGGCATGATCGTCGGCTTCGACCATGACGACGTCCGGATCTTCCAGGAGCAACTCGACTTTCTGATGGAAGCCGGGATTCCGTTCACCACCTGCGGCGTCCTCACCGCCATTGAGAAGACGCCGCTGTACGCCCGCCTGGAGAAGGAGGGTCGGCTCCTCCCGTACGATTCGGCATTGGTCCAGGGGCACGGGTCCGCCGACCTGAACTTCGTTCCGCAACTGATGACCGTCGAGGAGGCCCACCGGGGCTACAACTGGCTGGTCCGAGCCCTGTACAAGTCCGAGAACTACGGGGCGCGGCTGGTGCACGCGCTGCGGCAGTTCCGCCCCCGCCGCGGCCCCGGCCGGCGGACCTCGGGCCAGTTCGACTGGCGTCTGCTCCGGGTGGCGGCTAACCTCATCCGGTACTTCCTGCTGACCCGCTCCCGGGTGCGGCGCCGGTTCTTCCTCCAGACCCTCTGGCAGACCATGCGGTCGGAGCCGTCCGCCGAGAAGCTCGTCAACGCCCTCGCCTACATGATCGGCCACAAGCATTTTCACGAGTTCGTGACGGCCACCCACGGCGACCCTGAGGCGGTCGGCCACATCTCCCCCTTCACCGAGACCCCGCCGGTCGAGGACTGGTGGAGGGGCGAGTTCAACAAGGAGTATGTCAAGCACCTCAAGAAGGAACTGTACGCCGGCGCGAAGGGGCTGGCCCGGGTTGGGCGACGCCTGCGAGGCGCGGTGGCAGTTCCCGAGGTGTTCCTCACGGACAAGGTCGGCGAGTGCCTCCGCCACTTCCTGAACGAGCTTGGCGTCGAGGTCGTGCCGGTGGCGACCGCGGCCCTGTCCCGCCTGCGCGACCGGGTGGACCTGCTCGTCATGCCCATCCTCGGCTCGGTGCGCAAGGGGCGCGAGGAGCTCCACCAGATCCTGCAGCAACTGCACGAGCGGGTGCACGCGGAGCTGGACAAGCTCCCGAAGGTCGTCCACTTTCCGCTGGACGAGGACAACAGGGGGGTGTTCGACGGCTTCGCGCGCATCGGGCTGACCTTCACGCGCCGGATCGGGCGGCTCCGCCACGCGTACCGCAAGGCGATCGGGGCGGTCATGGTCCCCGCCGCCCAGCGCGTGAGCCCGCCGGGGCTGGTCAAGACTTCCTAACGGGACCGGTGCTCGGCGAGACAGCCGGCCGGTCGTCTCCGACGAGGATGGGGCGGCGGCACGGGCGTGCAGACGCGGCGCTTCTGTGACGCGCTGGGCCGGGAGGTGTCGGTCCCCCATCCTCCGCAGCGCGTCGTCTCACTGATCCCCAGCGTCACCGAGATCTGCTTTGCCCTGGGGGCCGGGGACCGGCTCATCGCCGTCACCCGCTTTTGCAGCGAGCCGCCCGCCGGGGTCGCGGGCAAGGTCCGGGTCGGTGGTGAGAAAGACCCGGACCTGGGCCTGATCCGGCGCCTGGAGCCCGATCTGGTCATCGCCAACGTCGAGGAGAATCGAAAGTCCGACGTGGAGGCCCTGGCCGCTTCCGGCATCCCGGTGTACGTGATCTATCCTCGGACGGTGGGGGAGGGGGCCGGCCTGCTGCGGGACCTGGGGAACCTGCTGGGGGCTCCCGCAGCCGGGGAGGCGCTGGCGCCCCGGGTCGAGGCGGCCCTGAAGGAGGTCGCGGCGCTGCGGGCGGGACGGGCGCCGGTCCGGGTCTTCTGCCCCATCTGGAAGAACCCCTGGATGGGGTGCAACCAGGATACCTACGTGCACGATGTCCTGGTCACCTGCGGGGCCGAGAACATCACGGCCGAGAGGCCCGAGCGGTACCCCCGGGTCACGCTCGAGGAAGTCGCGGCCGCGGCCCCCGAGGTGATCCTGCTGCCCGACGAGCCGTTCCGGTTCGGCCCCAAGCACATCCCCCTGTTCCATGTCTTCCCGGCCGTGCCGGCGGTCCGGGACGGCCGGGTGTACTGCATTGACGGGAAGTGGATCTCCTGGTACGGTCCCCGCATGGCAGAGTCCCTCCCGGCGCTGACCCGGTTGATCCGGGGGGATCCGGAGGCAGCGCGAGGCGGGACGGCGGGTACCCGATACTGACGATCGAGCGAGGAGCGGAGATGGGGAAGATGGTGAAGGTGGCGCAGGCGGCGGATCTGAAGCCGGGCGAGGCCATGACCGTGGATGCACAGGGGACGCCCATCGCCCTGTTCAACGTGGGGGGCGCCTTCCACGCCATCCACAATACGTGTCTGCACCGAGGTGGTCCCCTGGGCGAGGGCTCCTTGGACGACAAGGTTGTCACCTGCCCATGGCATGGGTGGAAGTACGACGTCACCACCGGGGGCTGCAAGACGAGCCCGGCGGCGAAGATCCAGGTTTTCCCCGTCAAGGTCCAGGGGAGCGACCTGTTCGTCGAGCTCCCCTGACCCGCAGGCGCCTGCGCCCGATCCCGGCAAGGGAGCCGGGCACGCCTTGGTGGCGCCACCGCCCCTCCCAGGGGGCCGGGCGTCCCCCCCGCAGGTCCCCCGAAGGGTCCCCGTGCCTGGCATTGCGGCGCCCGTCCTGGCAGCCCTGACGCAGTTCGCCGTCGGTGGCCTCTGGGCCCAGACCCTCGTGCCGCTTCCGGCAATTGGGCGCGGCTTTTTTGCCACCTGTTCTCTCGTACTGCTCGCGGTCCAGGTAACCGTCCTCTGGGTCCTGGGGGCGGCGGGGGTGGCGAGCGGGGGGCTCTCTCCCAACCACGCCCTGGGTGCCTCTGGGACAGCGCTCCTCCTCCCGGGCGCCGCGGCCTTCGCGGCCGCCCTCCTGGCTCACCTGCTCTCCCTGAGCCTAGCGGGGCATCGCAGCGTACGCCTCACTCGGACAATCGCGCTCCTCATCGGGGTCGGGCTGCTCGTCCTGGGGGCCTGGGGGGGAACGAGTGGCCTGGGACCCCTGGGCTTCGCCCTCCGCCTGGTGAACGGGGTCCTGGGAGCGGGCATTCTGGGCCTGGCGTTCGTGGGAATGCTCCTCGGCCACCGATATCTCAACGAGCCGCACCTCCCCCTCCGGCTCATTGACCGGCTGAGCCGGGTCTTCCTCTGGACGGTGCTTGCCCTGGCTTGCTACCCCGTGGTAGCGGCAGGGTTGCTATGGCTGGAGGGAGGGGTGGCCCTGCAATCGGCGCTGGTGGGGCTGAAAGAGCATCTCCTCCTGGTCATCCTGCGGCTGGGCGTGGGGGTAGGGGGGAGCCTCACCGTAGCGCTGATCATCCGGGACTGCCTCCGGTTGCCGAACGTGCAGGCGGCCACCGGCTTCTATTACGTGGCGATGCTCACCGTGTTCCTGGGCGAAGTCCTGGGCCGATTCCTGCTGACCCTCGCGAGCCTCCCCCTGTAGGGGATCCCGTGATGCGGCGCGGGCCGAGCCTCCCGGGGCTCCTGTTCGGAGCTTCGTGGATCGTGATTGCTCTGGTTCTGTTCTCCACGATGGTGGCGGGATACGCCCGCCTCCTCGGCGTCACCGGCACGCTGTTCGCCATATCCGTGCTCCCCCTCTCGGCCCCGGCGTACCCGTTTGTCGTCTGGTACCTCGGGGGAGGCTTCCCGTGGGTCTGGGCGGCCGGTCTCCTGGTGGCCATCGGGATGGGGAGGATC
>JAHFDC010000197.1 GCA_023249205.1 Candidatus Methylomirabilota bacterium | reverse complement strand
GACGTATTTTCCCTGCACGGAGATGGTGAGCTCCCAGCTCCCGCCACCGGGGAACACCAGCCATCCGCGGTACGTCCCCGGCTCGAGGCCGGGGACCAACCGGACCGGCCCCGTCCGGAGCGCCGAGCCGAACAGGGCGTGGCGGGCCGTGGCCGTCACCTCGGCCCCCGGAACGCGGCCATGCCCTCCCGGATCGAGGACTTCGACGGCGAGGAGGCGTGCGAGCGGGTCTGAAGCAACCGGCTCGATCGTCAGCAGGCGGACGCGGGGGAACGTGGGGAATTCATGGGCTGAGGAATGCCCGACCAGGGCGGGGAGGCCGGAGGCGATCAGCAGGAACAGGACACCCCATGCGCTGGCTCTCACCTCCGATCCCCCTGGCCCGCCAGCCCATGGCACCGCAGGGCCCTTCTGGCTGAAAATCCTTCTCCGGCCCGCATCTCCTCCCGTTCAGCGGGTGACCGGCTTTCCCTTCTGCGCGAGGGGCGTCCAGGTCTCCCCGCCGTCGGTGGACTTCCGGAGGTCAGAAGTGAATGTCGCCATGTAGATCGTCCGTTCCTCGTGGGGAGAGGGGGCCAGGACCGCAATCGCGTCCTCCCTGCCCAGGAAGAGGCCGGTCACGCTCCAGGTCTTGCCGCCATCGTTGCTCGTGATGAATCCCAAGTCCTGTCGCACGGCGTACGCGTAGAGGCGACGCGGATCCTTCGGCGAATAGGCCACGGCCGTCACCGAAACTCCCTCGAGCCGCCGGGTTGCCGACGTCCACGTGTTTCCCCCATCCCGGCTCACCAGCAGACCCAATTGGGTTCCCGCGAGAAGGCTCTCCGGCTCCTTCGGATGGCCGGCCAGGCTGAAGACATCCCGGAGGCCAGCGGCGTCCACTCGCGTCCACGCGCCGTCCTTCGCCGAGACACGGTACAGGCCGGGCGACCCCATCACGTTCCACCCGTACAGCGTCCCGCCGTCCGCGCTGATCGTCATCGCATGGAAGTCCACCTGGCCGCGCAGCGCCAAGGGCTGCCAGGTCCGGCCGCCATCCCGGCTGACGAGGAGGCCCATAGGGTTCGGCAGGCCCCCACCCTGCGGGTGGCCGCTGACGAAGACCGTGCCCTGTGTCTGGGGGTGGTGGGTGAAACCCATATAATCGTGGCGCGCCTCTCCCACCCATTCCCACTGGCGATCCTGGATCACGCGCAATAGCCCCCCGTGGGTGGCCACGAAGAGGACGTCAGGGTCCTTGGGGTCAACGGCAAGCCCGTGGATATGGTGGAACTGCACGACCCCGCCAGGGGCCGCGCTTGCCAGTCCCCCATGGCCGGGCAGTACCGCTGTCAAGGCCGCGACAAGAACGGTGAAGATCCGTGGGAGCATCATGCCTCCTGGCGATTGAGGACGGTTTGAGGGATTATTTTTCCCGGAGCAGAGTCTTTAGATCTTTCACGAGGCGCCCCATCCCTTCAACGTCGTTGAATTGGTAGTACCCTCGGATCCGTGCCTGGCGATCCACCAGGACGAATCGGGAGCTATGAAGAAAGGTTTTCCCCACCTGCCCGTGATGCGCCATGACGGGCGCAACGCCGAACAGCCAACTTCGCACCTCTTCCTCCGGATCGACGGCGCTTAGACGGAAGCCCTCCTGGGCGAGGCGGTAGATCGCCTTCTTCTCCCCCGTCAGGAAGAGCCACCGGTCGGGGTCAGCCCCGAAGCGCCCCGCGTATTCGGACAGGACTGCGGGGGTGTCACGTTCCGGATCGACGCTGATGGAGACCAGCCGGATGTCCGTTTCTGCCGCGAGGTCCTTCTGCAGCCGGGCCATCTGGGCGCTCTGCAGAGGACATGTGTCGGGGCAATGGGTGTAGATGAAGTTGGCGATCCAGACTTTGCCCAGGAGGTCGGCCAGGATGATGCGCTTGCCGCTCCGCTCGACCAGGGAGAAGTCCGGGACCGTTCCGAAGATCTTCAACCCTTCGAGCGGCCTTTCCTCGCTCGTCCCCTGGCGTGGCCCTTGCCAGGTCCAGAGGGCCGTCCCCAAGAGCCCGGCCAGCGCAACGATGACGAGTCCTGCCGCCGCTCTCGGGAATGCACTCCAGCCAATCATGCGTCACTTTTACTCAAGGGTAGGACGGATGGCATCGCCTTGATCAGGTCGGCTATCACGCAATCCTTGCCAGCGTGATCATGCCGCCTTCCATGTGCATCGGCTTGTGGCAGTGGAAGAACCAGTCGCCGGGGTTGTGGGCCGTGAACTCGATGTCCACCGCCCCCATGTGCGCCTCGACATCCACGCTGTCCTTCACGATAGGCGCTGGCAGGCGCCGCCCGTTCACGGCCAGGACCTTGAAGGACTGGCCGTGCAGGTGCATGGGGTGCGCCTCCATGCTCATGCTGGAGAACCGGACCCGGACCAGGTCGCCCCGGCGCACCTGTAACGGATCCGTGCGCGGGTACTGCTTCCCGTTGATCGTCCAGACGTCGGGGTTCATCATCCCGCCGCTGAGCGTGAGGGAGAACTCCTGCTGCCGGCCTGTAGTGGGCGCGGGCAGGACCTCTCTCCCGCGCCCGATGCCGTACCGCCAGAGGCTCAGGTCGGCGGTCCCCTCGATGGGTGCCTCGGGCATTCTCCCCTCGTGCCCCCCGTACAGCACAGCAACTTGCTCCCCGGCACCCGGATGCCCGGGCTCCGCGCAGTAGAGGAACCAGGTCCCGGGGCGGTCGGCTACGAACTGGACATCGTAGCGCTCGCTGGGGGCGATGGGCACGGCATCCACCTCGACCGGCCGGAGGAGGGGATTGCCGTCGGTGTGCGTCACCTGGAGCCGGTGGCCGGCCAGGCGGATCACGTGGGTGTGGTCGGCACTGGCATTGATGAGGCGCAGGCGCACCCGCTCCCCCTTGCGGACCCGGAGCGGCTCGGTGGCGGGGTAGGCCTTCCCGTTGATGGTCATCGTATCGTAGGCGGGGTGCTGGCCGCCCATCATCCCTTCCATCATCCGGCCCATTCCGCCGCCCATCATGCCACCCATACTACCCCGGGCTCCCGCCGTCCCCTCGCGGGTGCTCGGGAGCGGCCGGCCCGTCCCCGTGGCCCAGTCGTCGAGGACCA
>JAHFDC010000039.1 GCA_023249205.1 Candidatus Methylomirabilota bacterium | reverse complement strand
CATGGCCTGGATGATGGACACCTACAGCATGCAGCGGGGGATCACGGTCCCGGGCGTGGTCACGGGGAAGCCGGTACTCCTGGGGGGATCGCTCGGGCGGCGGGAGGCCACCGGGCGGGGGGTGGCCTTCGCGGCCGCCGAGGCGGCCCGGGAGCTCCGGATCACCCTTCAGGGGGCGACGGTGGCCGTCCAGGGGAAGGGGAACGTGGGGGGCGTGGCCGCGCGGCTCCTGCACGAGGCCGGGTGCCGGGTGGTGGGCCTCTCCGACTCGAAGGGGGGGATCTCCAACGCCAAAGGGCTCGACATCCCCCGCGTGCTGAGCGGCCTGCAGGAAGGGGCGCGACTCGCGGACCTGGCGGATGGGGACCGGATCAGCAACGCCGAACTCTTGGCGCTGCCGGTGGACATCCTGATCCCGGCCGCCCTGGAGGGGGCAATCCACGAGAAGAACGCTGAGGCCGTCCGTGCCCGGCTCGTGGTGGAAGGGGCCAACGGCCCGACGACCGCCGCCGCCGACCGGATCCTGGAGGGCAGGGGCATCCGGGTCGTCCCGGATATCCTGGCCAACGCCGGGGGAGTCACCGTGTCCTACTTCGAGTGGGTTCAGGACCTGCAGTTCTACTTCTGGCAAGAGGAGGAGATCAACCAGCGCCTCAAGGACTTGATGGTGGCGGCGTTCCGGCGGGTCTGGGCCTACGCGGCGGAGCAGCGGATCGCATTGCGCCTTGCCGCCTTGAGCCTGGCCGTGAAGCGGGTCGCGGAGGCGCATCGGATCCGCGGCCTCTACCCGTAACTGCTCCCGGAAACGCGACCGGCCACCCCGCAAGGGGTGGCCGTTCTGTTTTCCTGCGGCGTCGGGCCGCCCGGGTTGTCCCGGGTCACGAAGGCAACGGGGCCGGCGCTTCCAGGGGCGAGCGGACCGGGATCGCCTGTCCGCACCGCGGGCAGCGAATCCTGGCCCCCCCGGCCGGGATGACGGCTGCCCTCACGCGGAAGGCTGCCTGACAGTTGGAGCAGCGGCAGGGGACCGTCTCCTGGCCGTTCCCGCTCGGCGGAGCCGGTGCCGCGGCCACCTCCGGGGACGGGAGCGGCTCCGGCGCTTCGTCCGGCGGCTCCTGGACTCCCGTCAGCCCCCGGGACGGTTCGGAGCCGGGGGCGACACCGGCATAGAGGGCCTCCACCATCGCCTGATCCAGCCGGCACAAGCCCGTCACGGATTCCGGGTCCAACTGACTGCCGGCCACGCGCTGGAGCTCCGCCACAACGTCCTGGTGGCTGAGGATCCTGCCCTGATACTGCCGCCGGGAGATCATCGCATCGTAGGTGTCCGCCACGGCGAGAACCCGGGCCTCCGGCAGAATCGCCTCCCCCTTGAGCTTCCGGGGGTACCCGCTGCCGTCGTGCCGTTCCTCGTGCTGGAGGATGACCTCCTTCACCCCCTGGAGAAACGGGATCGGCTCCACGATCCGGGCCCCGATCTCCGGGTGACGCTCCATCACCAGCCGCTGCTCGGGGCTCAGCCGGTCGCCATTGTTCAGGATCTCGTCCGGAACCCCGACCTTGCCCAGGTCGTGGAGCATCCCCGCCACCCACAGGGTGCTGATCTGCGCCTCGGAGAACCCCACTTCCGCGGCGATCAGCGCGGCGAGGCGGGTAACCCGCTCCGAGTGGTTTCGGGTGTACCCGTCCCGGGCCTCCAGGGTGGCCACCAGGGAGCCGAGCGTGTGCAGGTAATTCTCCCGGAGCACCGCGTTGGCTCGGTCCAGGTCGGTGTTTTGCTGAGCCAGTTCGGCGGTCGCCTGCCGGACCTTCTCCTCCACTGCGCCGTTGAAATCCCTTACCCGGCTGTGAAGGGCTGCGTTCTCCAGGGCGACCGCGGTCTGGCTGCTGAAGGTGGTGAGCAGCTCGAGGTCGTGCTCCGTGAAGGTCTCTCCCGAACTCTTCCGGTTCACGTTGATGACGCCGAGGGCGCCGTCCCTGCCGAGCAGAGGCACGCTGAGGAGCGACTTGGTCCTGTACTTGGCGTCGCTCGCCCGCTTGCTGATGCGAGAGTCTTTCTCGATATCTTGGATGAGGAGCGGCTCCCCCTTCTCCGCCACCCAGCCGGCGATGCCGTTCCCCACCTTCTGCCGGGTCGTCGTGACGACCTCCTCCGGGAGTCCCGTGGCCGCCCGGATCGTCATGTCGCCGGTCTCCCCCTCCACCAGCATGATGGAGACGATCTCCACCCCCATCACGGCCGCGATGGAGAGGACGACCTGCTCCAGGAGGCGGTCAACCTCCAGGAGGGAGTGGATGAACTTCCCCACCCGGTTCAGGGTGGTGAGCTCCTTCACCTTGCCCTGGAGAGCGTGCAGGAGCCGCCTGTTCTCCAGCTCGACCCGTCGCCGCCCGGTGGCCTTGTCCACCGCGTGGTACAGTTCGTGCGGCCGGAAGGGCTTCCGGATGTAGTCGTAGGCCCCTTTCTTCAGGGCCTCGATGGCCGTCTCCAGCGAGGCATAGGCCGTCATGATGATGACGGAGATGCTCGGGTCGGTCTTCTTGATCACCGGGAGGAACTCGATGCCGGTGAGGTCCGGCATCATGATGTCCAGGAGGACGACATCAATCCCCCCCTTCTCCAATCTGGCCAGCCCCTCCTTGGCGTTCTCCGCGGTGAGAACCTTGAAGCCCCGCAGGGCCAGCATGTCGTCGCAGAGCCGGCGCATGAACAGTTCGTCGTCAATGACCAGGATCGTTTCCATCCGTTATTCCCTCGGCTCGGCCGCGCCCCCCGCGGTCCGCGCTGCCGCCCCCCTCGTACCCGCCACCAGGTGCGCGTTGAGCTTCCCCGACCGGAACCCCTCCGGGTCCACCGCCACCGTCCGGTAGCCCACCGCCCGGAGCGCCGCCGCGACGGCCGCCCCCCGGTTAGGCTCGAGCAACCGCGGGAGTTCCGCCGGCGCCACCTCGATTCGAGCCGCCTCGCCGAAGTGCCGGACCCGCAGCTCCCGGAAGCCGTGCTCCCGGAGGATCGCCTCGGCCCGCTCCACCCGCCGGAGCCCCTCCACGGTGATGGGCGTCCCGTAGGGGAAGCGGGAGGCGAGGCAGGGCATGGCCGGCTTGTCCCAGGTGGGGAGGCCGAGCGCCTGCGAGGCGGCCCGGATCTCGGCCTTGGTGAAGTCCGCCTCCACCAGCGGGCTCACAACTCCACGCTCCGCCGCCGCCTGTCGCCCCGGCCGCCAGTCGTGCAGATCGTCCCGGTTCACCCCGTCCACCACCGCCGCGTACCCCTCCGCTGCTGCCAACCGCCCGAGGTGCACGTGGAGTTCTCGCTTGCAGAAGTAGCAGCGGTTTGTCGGGTTGGCGACGTAGTTCGCGTCATCCATCTCCGCCGTTGGGAGCAACCGGTGCCGCGCCTGAAGGAGGGCTGCCAGGGCCACCGCCTCCTCCTGCTCGCGAGCCGGGACCGCCGGTGAGACCGCGGTGACGGCCAGCGCCCCCGGCCCGCAGGCTTCCACAGCCGCCTTGAGGACGAAGGTGCTATCCACGCCCCCCGAGAAGGCGACCAAGATCCGGCCCAGCGCGCCGAGGCGGCCGGTCAGGACCCGATACTTGGCCTGAAGGTTGGCATCCATTCCGCGCCCCCCTCACAGCACCTGCATTTTCCCGCCCTGCCCGCGCACCGTCACGGTCCCGGAGGCCAGGTCCAGCTCCATGCTTCGCCCGGGCTCGGGCGAGATGGCCTCCGCCACCACCATGATCCCCCGCCGGCCGAGCTCCGCCCGGACGGCCGCCGCCGTCTGGGGCCCGACCGGCTGGGACTTCCCCCGCCCGAGCACGCCCTCAAAGGCCTGGCCCCCCCCGGCGAGCTTGGCCACGCAACGCCCCGGCTCCCCGCCGCTGGCGGCGACCGCCTGGAGCATGGCCGCGACCGCCCGCTCCGGGCTCGCCGCCGGCCAGCGCCCGTCCGCGCCCTTTCCCCCCGTCGGGACCAGGACGTGCGCGAGCCCCCCCACGTGCGCCACCGGGTCGTAGAGCGCAACCCCCACGCAGGAGCCCAGCCCCACGATCCACAGGCGGTCCGGCTCCCGCCCTGCGGCGAAGGTTGCAGCCGGAACGCGGATGACCTCCGGCCCGAATCCCTGGCCCCACCGAAGGAGGCCGCCGCGGGTCTGCGTCCCCGGAAACCAGAGGACCCGGCCCTTCACGAGCCGGCCGGCCCCGAAGGGGATCTCGACCAACAGGACCGTGCCCGCCTCGGGGAGAAGTCCGTGGAGGGCACCATCGGCCCCCGCCCCGCTCCAGTCCGGAGTCAGGCGGGGGACGGAGGGCCGGAGCACCCTTCCCGCCCAGCGGCTGGCGGCCGACAGGTACGCGGAGGCCAGGATGTTCCCCGCCTCTTTCAGGGCCGATTCTCCCAGAGTGCCGGCGATCCCCGCCTCCGGCTGCGGCTGACCGGTGAGGCGGGAGGTCAGCGCCAGGACGCCCGCGGGCGGGAAGAAGACCAGGAGGGCCCCCTCGGGATCGCCGGTCACCGAGAAGGACAGGGCAGCCCCGACCCTCGGCGCCTCCCGCAGGGCCCGGGCCGCCGAGGCGGCCGGCAGGCACTGCGCCCGGGGGGAGCCCGACCGGACCGGCAGATCCAGCAGTGCCATGAGCGCCTTGGTAGCTTGGCCCATGGCCTCTACAGCCGCCGCCGCCAACGCCTCCACCTCCCCGCGCGTCTCCTCCCCCGCACCGCCCATGCGTCCGCCTAGCCGAAGAGGCTGTTCAAGTCAAGGATGAAGACCGCATCGCCGCTCGGGAGGATGGTCACCCCCCCGAGGCCCCGCAGACCCTTCAACGCCGGTCCAAGCGGCTTGGCCACCGCGTCCCGGTAGCCCAGGATCTCGTCCACCACGACCGCCACCCTCCGCCCGCGGATGCCCGAGAGGACCGCCATGTGGGTGTCCCGCCCTCCCTGCCCATCGGGAATCTGCAGGGCGGTCCGGAGGTGGACCAGCGGGATCGTCTCCTCCCCCCGCAGCCAGACCTCCTGGTCTCCGTTCTTCCGGATCTCGGCTGCGGAGAACTGGGCGGATTGCTGGATCTGGGTCACCGGGATGGCGTAGTGTTCCGGGCCGGTCCGGACCATCATCACGGGGGTGATCGCCAGCGTCAGGGGGAGTTTCAGAATGATGTCGGTTCCCCGCCCGACCTCCGACTCGATGAGGAGGTGCCCGCGCATCGCCTCCAGGGTCGCCCGCACCACGTCCATCCCCACGCCCCGTCCGGAGACATCCGTGACCGCCTCCGCGGTGCTGCAGCCCGGAGCGGTCACCAGCATCACCAACTCGTCCGGCGTCATCCGCTCCGCCTGCTCCGGCGTGAGCAGCCCCCGCCTCAGGGCCGCGGCCCGGATCCGGGCCGGGTCAATCCCGCGCCCGTCATCGCTGATCCGGATGGCCACGCCCTCCTTTTCCCGGAAGGCCTCCAGCCGGACGGTCCCGGCTCTCGGCTTGCCCGCCTGCTCTCGCTCCCCGGGGGGCTCGATGCCATGATCCACGCTATTGCGGAGGATGTGCATGAGGGGGTCGGGCAGGGCCTCCAGGATAGCGCGGTCCAGCTCGATCTCCTTCCCGACGATCTTGAACTCAAGCTCCTTCCCCTGCTTGCGCGCGAGGTCCCGGATGGCCCGGGGGAAGCGGTCGGCGATGACCTCGATGGGCATCATCCGGATCTTCATCGCCTGCTGGTGGAGATTCGTGATGAGCGATTCGATCTGGCCGACCGCCTCCCGGAGGGAGCGGTCGGTGATCCTCCGGGCGTGCTCCACGAGCCCCCCCTTGGCCGTGATCATCTCTCCGACCAGATCGATCAGATTGTCCAGGAGGCGCGTGTCCACCCGCAAGAGGGAGGCCACCCGCGGGGCGGAGGCCGGAGGGACCGGGGCGGCGGACGGCGCGGGGGCCTCGCCGGCCGGCGCCTGGCCCGGGAGGGGCGGGGGCACGGGTATCGGTCCCGCTTGCGGAGCGGCCGCGGGTGATGCGGGAGCGGCAGCCGGCAGGGGGAAGCGGCGGGCGGTCACCCGCTGCACGTCCGGCAGGCCCTCCAGACGAGCGGTCAGCGCCTCCGGATCCCCGGCACTGGCCACCACCGCTTCGATCCTGCCTCCGAAGTCCCCCCGCTTGATCTCCTCCAGGCTCGGGGTCGCCCGGAAGAGCTCGGCCATCTCCGCGAGCCGCCTCAGGGTGGCGTAGGCCCGGGCGGCCGGCATCGGCGTGTCGGCGGCAAACTCGATCGCCACGCTGAACACCGGAAGGCCCCGCTCGGCCGCGAAGCGCGCTGCCTCCTCCAGTTCCGGCGCAACCGGCGCGGCCGGACCGGGAGGGGACTCCGCGGGCGCAGGGCCGACCGGCTCCGGAGGCGCCTCCGCGGGGGTGAACCGGTAGGTGGAGAGCTTCTCCAGGAACGGCGGGGCGGAGACACCCGGAGGGGAGCCCGCCGCGAGGCTTTCCACTCCATGCCGGAGGAGGTCCACCCCCTCGAAGAGGAGGTCCACCGCCGCCCGGTCGGGCGCCCCCTCCCCCTTCCGGTACCCGTCCAGGAAGTCCTCCATCCGGTGCGAGATCTTGGCCAGGTCGTCATAGCCCATGGAGGCGGACATCCCCTTGAGGGAGTGGGCTTCGCGGAAGAGGGTGTCAATGACCGACTTCTCGGCCCCGCCCTTCTCCAGCTCGAGGAGCAGACTATCCATCTTCTGAAGATGCTCCTGGGATTCGCTGATGTACATCTTCAGGTACTTGGACATGTCCATGACCGGGTCAACCTTCCTCAGCGGGCCGCCAGCATCGCGGCGCGCTCCCGCAGCAGCGCCCCCAGGACCCGGGGCATCTCGGGCAGGGGAACGACCACATCGGCGAGGGCGGCCTCGGCGAGCGCCCGCGGCATCCCGTAGACCACGGCGGACTCTTCCGCCTCCGCCACCGCCACCCCCCCCTTCGCCTTCACCGCCCGAACGCCCTCGAGGCCGTCCTTTCCCATCCCGGTGAGGAC
>JAHFDC010000196.1 GCA_023249205.1 Candidatus Methylomirabilota bacterium | reverse complement strand
CGGACCGTACTTCAGGTAGAGACGGAGCACTCCCTGCTTCCCCCCCTCGACGAGCCGGTAGTTCCGGATGAACCCTTCGTCCCTCAGGATCCTGGCGATCTCGACCTTGATCCGCGAGGCGGGGATGTCCACCCGCTCGTGCAGCGCCCGGTTCCCGTTCCGGATCCGGGTCAGCATATCCGCGATCGGGTCCGTCATGCTCATGCGCGCTCCCCGCGGGCGGTGCCCCGCTCCCCGAGCCCGGCCGGGCTACCAGGAGGCCTTGATGACTCCCGGGATCTCCCCCCGCAGGGCCAAATTCCGGAAGCAGATGCGGCACATCTGGAACCGCCGCAGGTACCCGCGCGGGCGCCCGCAGATCCGGCAGCGGTGGTACCCGCGCACCTTGAACTTGGGCTCCCGCTGCGCCTTCAGGACCAACGACTTCTTCGCCATGCCTCTCCCGTCCGCCCGGCTACTTCCGGAAGGGGAAACCGAGCTGCTCGAGGAGCGCCCGGGCCTCCTCGTCGGTGCGGGCGCTCGTCGCGATGCAGATGTCCATCCCCCGGGTCGCCTCCACCTTGTCGTAGCGGACCTCGGGGAAGATGAGTTGCTCCCGGACCCCCAGGGCGTAGTTCCCGCGCCCGTCGAAGGACTTGGGCGGCACCCCCCTGAAGTCCCGGATCCGGGGGAGGGCAACGGAGAGGAGCCGGTCCAGGAACTCGTACATCCGGTCCCCCCGGAGCGTGACCTTCGCCCCGATCGCCATGCCGGCCCGGAGCTTGAAGCCGGCCTCCGCCTTCCTGGCCCGCGTGACGACGGGCCGCTGCCCCGTGATCGCGGCCAGTTCCTCCACGGCCGCGTCAATCACCTTGGTGCTCCCGACCCCCTCCCCCAGCCCCATGTTCAGGACCACCTTCTCCAGGCGGGGGGTCTGGAGGCGGTTCCCGTACCCGAACTGCTTCATGAGGGCCGGGACGATCTCCTGCCGGTAGCGCTCCCGGAGGCGGGGCGGGACGGCGGGTGCCGCCGGTGCCGGGGGGGCTGCCGCCGGCTTCCCCTTCGGCTCCTTCTTCCCCTTCTTACCCGCCGGCTCCGCCATCAGTCAATGACCTCCCCGCAGGACTTGCAGACCCGCACCTTCCGCCCGTCCGCCAGAAAGGACCGCCCCGTCCGGACCGCCTTGTCGCACTTGGCGCACACGACGAGGACGTTCGAGACGTCCAGCGGGTTCTCCCGCTCCAGGATCCCCCCCTGCTGGCTCAGGCGGCCCGGCTTGGTGTGTCGTTTCACGAGGTTAATCTTCTCCACGAGGATCCGGTGAGTCTTCGGGATCACCCGGACTACCTTCCCCCGCTTCCCCCTGTCCTTCCCGGCGATGACCTGAACCAGGTCGTTCTTCCGGACCGGCAGGAGGTCGAACTTGCCCACGGTCCCCCCCGCACCCCCTAGATGACCTCGGGGGCCAGCGACACGATCTTCATGAACTTGTGCTCCCGGAGTTCGCGGGCCACCGGGCCGAAGATCCGGGTCCCCACCGGGTCGTGGTGTTCGTTGATGAGGACGGCGGCATTCCGGTCGAACTTGATGTAGGAGCCGTCAATCCGTCGGTACTCCTTCACCGTCCGGACCACCACCGCCTTCACCACGTCTCCCTTCTTCACGGTCCCCTCAGGGACCGCCTCCTTCACGTTGGCCACGATGACGTCCCCGAGGCGCGCGTACCGCTTGGCGGAGCCCCCGAGAACCTTGATGAGGGAGATGCGCTTCGCCCCGGAGTTGTCCGCCACATCCAGAATGGTCCGCAGGCCGATCATCGCTCGGAACCCCCCCGTGTGCCCGGTGCCCGGTCAGGCCCCCCCGGCCCACCAGGGGCCCGGAGACGAGGCTGGGACGGCGCAGTCTCCCCTCTCCGGTTTCCAGTCTGCTCTCTCCTGCGCTAGACGGCCTTCTGGACGATCTGCACCACGCGCCACCGCTTGTCGCGGCTGAGGGGCCGGGTCTCCGCCAGCAGAACCCGGTCCCCCACCTTGCACGCATTCTCTTCGTCGTGGGCCTTCACCTTCGTCCGGCGCCGGACCAGCTTGTTGTAGTCGGAGTGCCGGTAGACCCGCTCGACGGCCACGACCACCGTCTTCCGCATCCGGTCGCTCACCACCATCCCGACCACCGTCTTGCGGCGCGAGCGCACTTCCCTCTCCATGGCTAGGCCCCGCCTTTCCCGGCCGCCGGGGTCGTCCGGGCGCGCTCCCGGAGGACGGTGGCGATCCGGGACAGGTCGCGCCGGAGCACCCGGATCCGCATGGGGTTCTCGATCTGGCTCACCGACCCCCGAAGCCGGAGCTTGAACAGTTCCTCCCGGAAGGCCCTGGCCTTCTCCGTCAGCTCCCCCTCGCTCAACTCTCTGAGCTCGCGAGCCGTCATGCCGCTACTCCGCCAACCGCCGCCGGGCCACGAACCGGGTGGGGATGGGGAGCTTGTGGGCGGCGAGACGCATGGCCGCGCGGGCCTCCGCCTCCGTCACCCCTTCCATCTCGTACAGGATCCGCCCGGGCTTCACCACGGCCACCCATCCCTCCGGGGCCCCCTTCCCCTTCCCCATGCGGGTCTCGGCCGGCTTGGCCGTGATCGGCTTATCCGGGAAGATCCGGATCCAGACCCGCCCGCCCCGCTTCACGTGGCGGGTGATGGCCCGCCGGGCCGCCTCGATCTGCCGGTTGGTGATCCAGGCCGCCTCCAGCGCCTTGAGCCCGTACTCCCCGAAGGTTAGCACGGAGCCCCGGGTGGCGATGCCCCCCCGCTTGCCCCGCTGCTGCTTCCGGAACTTGACCCGCTTCGGTTGGGGCATCCCGCAAACCTATTGGCGGGCGGCCTCTGGCGGCGAGCCGGGTGTGCGCCGGCCGCGGCGCCCCTCCCGGTCCTCGCGGCGCCGGGCCCGCGGGGGCGTGATCACCCCCAGTTCTGGGAGCCCCTCCCGCCGCCCCTCCGGCAGGACCTCCCCGTGGAACATCCAGACCTTCACGCCGATGACGCCGTAGGTCGTGTAGGCCTGGGCAAACCCGTAGTCAATGTCGGCCCGCAGGGTATGCAGCGGCACCCGCCCATCGCGGTACCACTCCCTCCGCGCGATCTCACCCCCGGC
>JAHFDC010000195.1 GCA_023249205.1 Candidatus Methylomirabilota bacterium | reverse complement strand
GACCTTGCCGAGTACCGGCTGCAGGGGCGGGGCGGGAAGGGAATTATTAATATCCGGGTGACGGAGAAGAACGGTCCGGTGGTGGGCGTCAAGAAGGTGACCGACGAGGACGGCCTGATGATGATCTCCCAGGAAGGAAAGATCACCCGGCTGAACGTGCGGGACGTGAGCGTCATCGGGCGGGCCACCCAGGGGGTTCGGCTGCAGGGCCTGGAGACCGGCGACCGGGTGGCGGCCATTACGCGCCTCGTCACCGAGGAGGGGGGGGAGAATGGCGGGGGGCCGATCCCTTCGGGCGCGCCGGGGGGGCCTCCCGAGGCCGCGGAGGGGGGCGAGGAGGAGGCCGGGGAGACTCCTCCCGCTGCTTGACCGTCCCCCGGGCCGGTGCTAGGGTAGTCCCCCTTTGGGGGTGGGACGGGCGTGGTGGATCCGCGCATCATCCGGGAGAAGCCGGAATGGCTCCGGCAGAAACTCAGGGATCGGGGCCTTGCCTTCGACCTGGATGGCCTGCTCACGCTGGAGGCGGAGCGGCGGCGCCTGCTCGCCGAACTGGAGCGCCTGCGGGCGCGCAAGAACGCCCTCTCAGAGGAGATCGGGAGGCGGAAGCGGGCCGGGCAGGACGTGGCGACGCTCGTGGCGGAGTCGGCCGGGATTGACCCGGCCCTGAAGGGGCTGACAGAGCAGCAGCGGAAGGCGCAGGAGCAGCTTGACGCGCTCCTCCTCACGGTCCCCAACCCCCCCCACGATTCGGTGCCGGTGGGGGCCGACGCGGGCGCAGACCAGGAGGTCCGGCGGTGGGGGAAGCCACGGGAGCTCGCCTTCACGCCGAAGCCGCACTGGGAGCTGGGGGAAGCGCTGGGGATCCTGGACTTCGAGCGGGGGGCGCGGCTGGCCCAGACCCGCTTCGCGGTGCTAACGGGGGCGGGCGCGAGGCTCGAGCGGGCGCTGATCAACTTCATGCTGGACCTGCACACCCGGGAGCACGGCTACACGGAGGCCGCTCCGCCGCTTCTGGTGAACGCGGCCGCGATGACGGGCACGGGGCAGCTGCCCAAGTTCGAGGAGGAGCTGTTCAAGACCCGGGACGAGGGGCTGTACCTGATCCCGACAGCGGAGGTCCCCCTGACGAACCTGCACCGGGAGGAGATCCTCCCGCCGGGGGCGCTCCCGAAGAAGTACACGGCCGCCACCCCGTGCTTCCGGCGGGAGGCCGGCTCCTACGGGAAAGACACCCGGGGGCTGATCCGCCAGCACCAGTTCAACAAGGTCGAGCTGGTCTGGTTCACGGAGGTGGGAGCTTCCTACGAGGCGCTGGAGCGGCTCACGGCCGATGCGGAGGAGGTCCTCAAGCGCCTGGAGCTGCCGTACCGGGTGGTCGCCCTCTGCACGGGGGACCTGGGGTTCGCGTCGGCCAAGACCTACGATCTAGAGGTCTGGCTGCCGGGGCACGGCGATTTCCGGGAGATCTCCTCGTGCAGCAACTGTGAGGACTTCCAGGCGCGACGGGCGGAGATTCGGTACCGGCGACATCCGAAGGCCGCACCGGAGTATGCTCATACCCTGAACGGCTCCGGGCTGGCGATCGGACGGACCTGGATCGCCCTCCTGGAGAACTTCCAGGAAGCCGATGGGAGCGTGACGATCCCGGATGTCCTGCGGCCCTACCTGGACGGGGAGAAGCGCCTCGCGCCCCGGTAGCGGGCCGCGGGCGCACGGGGAGGGGTGGCCGAGTGGTTGAAGGCGGCGGTCTTGAAAACCGCAAGGCGCAAGCCTCGGGGGTTCGAATCCTCCCCCCTCCGCCAGTGCCGGTCCTCACGCTCCCGCGGTAGCAGGGATCTCGTCGGAGAGGTGACCGAGCGGCCTAAGGTGCTCGCCTGCTAAGCGAGTCTACGTCGAAAGATGTAGCGGGGGTTCGAATCCCCCCCTCTCCGCCATGCGCCGTATCGCGAAGAACGCTGCGCCCATAGCTCAGCTGGATAGAGCGACAGACTACGAATCTGTAGGCCAGAGGTTCGAATCCTCTTGGGCGCACCATTCGACGGGGTGCCGGCAAGTCGGCGCCCCGACTGTTTTTCCAGGCCCCCGGGCCGCCTCTTCGCTGACTGGCATACGTCTTGCCTTTCTCCCCTTCCACGCGCTCAGGCTGACCGGAAACCGGCCGCAGTGGCCTGAGGAGGGAGAGTGGTGGAACGGCTGCAATGGCGTCCCTGGCCACCCGAGAACGGAGATCGCCTGCCAGACCGCCCGGGGGTTCTCGTGCTCGGCGACCGGTCCCGGCGGGTCCTCTACATCGCTGCCACCGCAAATCTGCGAGCAACCCTGCAACCCGAAGGTGAGCGGGCGGAGGGGGCGCTGGCGAATGGCCAGTGGCTTCCCAGGGGCGCACGGGAGGCCGCCGCTGTGCTCCATTGGGAGGAGGCGCCGGATTCGGAGGCCCGCCGCGTTCGACTGGTGGAGGAGTATGCGGCTGCGAACGGGGACGCTTACCCCCCCTTCAACCGGCGTCATCCCCGGTTTCCGGCCCGGCACCCGGCCTCCTGTGGGGTCCCGAAGGGCTCCTCGGTCCTGCACATTCCGGGGGAGAGCACAGACTTCAGCCAGGGGGGATTGGGGGTTCTCCTTCCCGCCCCGATCCCGTCCCAGACACCAGTTACCGTGCAGCTTCAGCTCCCCAGCGGCCCCCTGGAGGCCCTGGGCCTCGTCCTCTGGTCGGCACCGCAGGGGGATCGGACCCGCATCGGCATCGAGATTTATACCCCACTCGGCCTGGGGGGTCGCGTCCGCTGGGCCCGGCACCTGGAAAGCCTCGCCGCCTCCGCCTGACATCTCGCCAACCCCCCGCCCCCGTTGCCGGCCTCTCCCCGGTGTGCTAGATTCACTGTGGTTTTCCCACGCGGAGGTAGGCCGGTGTTTCCCAACGCGGACGACCGGTTCATGCTGGTTGCCCTGGAGGAGGCACGCCTCGCGGCTGCGGCCGGAGAGGTACCGGTCGGCGCCGTTGTGGTCCTGGCGGGGCGGATCCTGGCGCGAGGACATAACACCCCGATCGGCTTAGCCGACCCGACCGCCCACGCGGAGGTGCTTGCTCTGCGCAGCGCGGCGGCCAGGATCGGCAACTACC
>JAHFDC010000194.1 GCA_023249205.1 Candidatus Methylomirabilota bacterium | reverse complement strand
CGGACCGCCTGGCCGCCCTGCTGGTGGAGACGGTGGCGAAGGTTCTCCCCGCGCGGTACCGGCTCCACCCGGTCGAGGAGATCCAGGTCCTGGCCCCGATGCACCGGGGTACGCTGGGGGTGGCGGCCCTGAACCAGGCGCTCCAGGCGGCCCTCAATCCCTCGGGGCCGGCGCTTGCCCGGGGGGAGCGCGTCCTGCGCGTCGGGGACAGGGTGATGCAGCGCCGGAACAACTACGACAGGGAGGTCTTCAACGGGGACATCGGGCGCGTCCTGCGCGTGGACCCGGAGGAGGGGACGCTCATCGTGCGGTTCGAGGATCGGGAGGTTCCCTACGAGGCGGCCGACCTGGACGAACTGACCCTCGCATATGCGGTCACTGTCCACAAATCCCAGGGAAGCGAGTACCCGGCGATCGTACTCCCCCTGCACACCCAGCACTTCATCATGCTGCGGCGCAACCTGCTCTACACGGCCATCACCCGGGGGCGGCGGCTAGATGTGCTGGCCGGGAGTCGCCGGGCGCTGGCCATCGCCGTGAAGACGGCGCCGGCGGAGGGCCGGCACACGCGGCTCGCGGCGCGCCTCCGGGCCGCGGCCGGGCGGAGAGAGGGATGAACCGGGCGCGCGCGACGGTGCGCGTGAAGGTGCCGCCCCCGGGGCCGCGGGCGCGGCGCTGGGCCGCGTTCCATACCGCGGTGGCGGCTCCCGCCACCTACCAGGAGGGCTTCATTTGGGACCGGACGGCGCCGGCCATCGGTCCCTTCTGCACCGATGCCGACGGGAATATCCTGCTCGATTTCGCCTCCCACGTTGGGACGGCCGCCCTCGGCTACAACCACCCTGTCCTGCTCGAGGAGGCAGCGCGCTGCGCTGCCGTGGACCCGGACCGCTACTGCGGGACGGACTTCATCGGCGCGGCGGGCCCGGACCCGAAGAGGCCCACCATCCCCACCCCGGCGCACCTTCAGCACAAGCTCCTGGAGATCACGGCTCCCTTCGGGTTCGGCCGCGCGTTTCTCTCGAATTCGGGGGCCGAGGCGGTCGAGAACGCCATCAAGTGCTGCTACGCCGCGCGCCCCGCCGCCCGGTACGCCGTCACCTTCGACGGGGCCTTCCACGGGCGGACGCTAGGCGCCCTCTCCCTGAACCGGAGCAAGGCAGTGCACCGGGCGTTCTTCCCCCAGATCCCGCAGGTTCTGAGCCTCCCCTTCTGCACCTGCAGCGCCGCGTGCCGCTGCGGGTGGGAGGAGGCGGACGGGACGAGCCGCTTCTCCCGCCTCCTCGATCCCGAGGCCGGCCTCGTGCAGGCCGAGGAGGTGGCGTTTATCATCTTCGAGCCGGTCCAGGGGGAAGGGGGCTACCGGGTTCCCCGGAAGGCGTTCCTCCAGGAGCTCGCACGGCTTGCCCGAGAGCACGCCATCCCGCTCATTGCCGATGAGATCCAGTCGGGGATGGGGCGGACCGGGCGCTGGTGGGCGGTCGAGCACTTCGGGGTGAAGCCGGACCTGATGACCGTGGGGAAGGCGCTGCGCGTGGGGGCCACCGTGGGGCGGGCCGATCTCTTCCCGGCGGAAGGGAGTCGAATGGGCGGAACCTGGGCCGAGGGGAATGCCCTCAGCACCGCCGTGGGCTACCGGACCATCGAGGTGATCGAGCGGGAGGGGCTCCTGCAGAACGCGAGCCGCATGGGGGAGCGGCTCCTGGCCGGGGTGCGGGACCTCGCGAAGCGACACTCCTTCGTCGTGGACACCCGGGGGCTCGGCCTCATGGCCGCCATCGAAACCGACACCCGGGCGCGGCGGGACCGCGTGCTGGAGGCGGCGCTCGCGCGCGGTCTCGTCCTCCTCGGCTGCGGCCTCAAGGCCATCCGGTTCCTCCCCCCTCTGGACGTAACCGAGCGAGAGATCGGGATGGCCCTGGACCTGCTCGACAAGGCCCTCCGCGACGCCGCCTAGGGCTCCCCGCCCGCCAGGACGTCTCCCCGACGGAACCCAAGAGAATGGCGGCTGCCGGAACTAATACAAACGACAGAATCACAGTGACAACGTCCGGGTCCTGTCGCCGGCGCCGCCCCGGCCCCCGAGCCCCGCGGGGAACCCTCCCGTGGTTCCCCCCATCGGCCAAGAGCCGCTGGGACCCCCCTCCGCTACGGGGGCCCTGGGGCGGCATCCGGCGCCACCCGGACCTCTTGTCACACAATTTATCTCGTTTGTATTAGAAGAGCGAGCCTTGCCTGCCTTGCTCGACGACCACTGCCCCGGAGGCAGCCTGGTCGGCCAGGCGCGTGGGCTCGGGAAGGCGATACTTCCTGCAGCATTTCAAGACCATCTGGATGGCGGACTCCAGGCTCACGCGGTGGCCGACGGAGACGTACACGGCGTTCGTCGCGTCCTTCGTCCGGACGGCGGCGCCGATGACTTCCCCGCCGTCCGTTAGCGGCGCCCAGTTGCCCGCCTTTTCGCCGGGCTCAGCATGCTCGCCGCAGAGCCGGCTCTTGGCGCAGCCAATCGTGGGCTTATCGAGGATCATCCCGAGATGGGAGGCGAGCCCAAATCGGCGGGGATGGGCCAGGCCCTGGGCATCCGCCATGATCAGGTCGGGCTCCAGGCGGAGCTTCTCCAGAGCATCCAGGATCGCCGGGACCTCGCGAAACGCCAGGAGTCCGGGAACGTAGGGAAACTGGATGGGTCTTGCCGCCGAGCACTGCTCCATCGGCTGGAGGCCGGGATAACTGAGGACGACCACGGCGGCCCTGGCGAGATTGCCCGCCGTGCTGATGTCCACACCCGCAATGGCCCGGATCGGGCCGAAATCATCGCGGTCCACGATCCTCGCGCGCAACTCTTTCTGAATGCGAATCGCCTCGGCCACGGAGACATTCCAGGCATGGCGGTGCACGATCTTCATGCCGGTCATCATAGATGACCAATCCGGTGAGGGGCAAGGGGACCCCGGGCGACTCAGCGGGCGGCCTACGCCATACCGCCATCGCAGGCTGAACTGCCGGGTCAGGTTGCAGGCGTCCGCGATGCCGGTGTTCATCATAAAGCCTCGATGGAATGCTCACGAGAAGTGCAGGACGATGGCGTGGTAGAAGCCGAGGATCGCGGCGGCTGCGCCGATGGCGAGGGCGAGGGCAA
>JAHFDC010000193.1 GCA_023249205.1 Candidatus Methylomirabilota bacterium | reverse complement strand
CCTCCTTCGCGAAGGCCTCCGAGAGGAAGCGGGTGTCGTAGCCGACGACGACGGGAGGCCCGCTCGGCCCGCTCTCCTTCACGTAGCGGGCAATCGCGGCGGTGACGATGCGGGCCCGGGCGAAGGTGAAATCCTCCGCCAGGACGCCCCGCCAGCCTGACGTGCCGAAGCGAATCGGGGGCACGGTGCGCCTCCCGTATCCCGGCCCGCCCTGCGCCCCCTCCACGAGCCCACGGACCCCAGGAAATTCCGAAAGTTGGCCGAGAATAGCCAGTGATCCGGGGCTTGTCAAGGTGCCCGCCGCCGGTGCCGGCGCCGCACCGCGGGCCGCGGACGATCCGCCTTCGTGCGCGCCGCCGCCTCCTCGCCCACGCACTCACGGGGGACGCGGGCGCCAAGGCCGCAGAGAATCTCGTAGGAGATGGTCTCTGCCCAGGCAGCCCATGCCTCCGTGGAGACGGTCTCCGTCCCCTGGGTGCCGAGGAGGGTGACCGGCTCCCCCTCTTCCACCTCGGGGATGCCGGTCACGTCCACCATGACCATGTCCATGCAGACCCGGCCGACCACGGGCGCCCGCTTCCCGCGGACCAGGACCGCTCCGCGGTTGCTCAGGGCGCGGGGAAAGCCGTCCCCGTAGCCGACGGGGAGGGTGGCGATCCGCATCCGGGTCGGGGCGACGAAAGTGCAGCCGTAGGAAATGGTCGCGCCCGGACCGACCCAGCGCACCTGGGCGATCCGCGTCGTGAGCGAGAGAGCCGGCCGGAGGGGAATCGGGGGTGCTGCCCCCTGGGAGGGAGGACAGCCGTACAGCGCGATGCCGATCCGGACCAGATCGAGGCGGGCCTCCGGCAGGGCGAAGGTGGCGGCGCTGTTGGCGGCGTGGCGGAGGAGGGACGGGGCGGCATCGAGTGGGGGGGAGGCGAGGGCCTCGTGAAACCGCCGGAGCTGCCCCCGGGCGTGCGCGAGATCGGGGGCGTCGGCCGCCGCGAAGTGGGTCATCGCCCCCCTCATGAGGAGCCCCGGGAGGCCAGCGAGCGCCTTCGCCAGGCGGCTGACCTCCTCCACGGGAACGCCCACCCGCCCCATCCCGGTGTCCACCTTGAGGTGCACGCCGACGCGGCGGCGACGTTTCTTGGCCGCGCGGGAGAGGGCCTCTGCGAAGGAGACCGAATGGACCATCTGATCGAGGCCCCCCGCCACGACCTCCTCCGCCTGGAAGGGGGGGGTGGGCCCGAAAACCAGGATGGGGGCTGTCACCCCGGCCGCCCTGAGCGCCGTCCCCTCCTCCGGCAGGGCCACCCCGAGCCACTCGGCACCCGCCCCCAGGGCCGCCCGGGCGACCGGAACCGCCCCATGACCGTAGGCGTTCGCTTTGACGACCGCCATGAGCCGGACCCCGGGGCCAACGAGGGTCTTGATGCTTCGGACATTCGTGGCGATCGCGCTGAGGTCCACGATGGCCCTCGTGGGCCTCGTCCTGGATTCCATCGGCTCCGGTCGGCCTCGGGCCGTAGATTTCCTGGTTTGCGTCATCGGGAAGAAAGGAGAAACATCGCGCAAAAATGGTGTTCTGTGGCGCCACCCAATGCGTCTTTTCTGTTGACAGCAGGGAGTCGAAAATTCTTCTTGATTTCTCTCCGGTCTCCCGGTATTTTGGGTTATTAGCACTCACCGTTGGAGAGTGCTAACAAGCCGCAACTAGCACTCGTTATCGGTCGTATGAGCCGGTCGCATCCTAGCACGAAGAGCCAAATCAGCAAGAACGAAAGGGGGTGACACGAGCAGGCGGGGTTGCCCGCCCCGGCCGGCGTGAGGCAGGCGGCAGGGGAGACTACACCGGATAGGGTGGATGGTCTGAACGGGGAAAAGAGGAGGGAGGGTTATGGCGCGGAAGATCCAACCTCTCCACGACCGCATCATGGTCAGGCGGCTGGAGGAGAAGGAAACCAAGAAGGGCGGCATCATCATACCGGATACCGCCAAGGAGAAACCCCAGGAGGGAGAGGTCATCGCCGTCGGCTCCGGCAAGCGGGACGACAGCGGGAAGCTGATCCCCCTCGATGTGAAGGTGGGGGACAAGATCCTGTTCGGGAAGTACTCGGGCTCGGAGGTCAAGCTCGGCGACGAAGAGTACCTGATCATGCGGGAGGAGGATGTCCTCGGGATCCTGAAATAGGCCGCCCGGGGCTTGGCACCCGGCCGCGCGGGAAGCGCCCCGCGGCACGGTGACGGGAGGCCCCGCGGGGCCCCATCGAAGGAGGGAATGCCCGATGCCAGCAAAGCAGCTCAAGTACGAGGAGGAGGCGCGGCGCGCGATCCTGCGAGGGGTCGAGAAGCTCGCCCACGCCGTGGTGATCACGCTCGGCCCCAAGGGACGCAACGTCGTCCTCGACAAGAAGTTCGGCGCGCCCGCCATTACCAAGGACGGGGTCACCGTCGCCAAGGAGATCGAGCTGGAGGACCCCTTCGAGAACATGGGGGCCCAGATGGTGAAGGAGGTGGCCTCCAAGACCTCGGACGTGGCCGGGGACGGGACCACCACCGCGACCGCGCTGGCCCACTCCATCTTCCGGGAGGGGATGAAGAACGTCACGGCCGGCGCGAACCCCATGGCCCTGAAGCGGGGGATCGAGAAGGCGGTGGAGGCGGTCGTGGAGGAGATCAAGAAGATCTCCAAGCCGACCAAGGGGAAGAAGGAGATCTCCCAGGTCGCCACCATCTCCTCCAACAACGACAAGGCCATCGGCGACCTCATCGCCGACGCGATGGAGAAGGTGGGCAAGGACGGCGTCATCACCGTCGAGGAGGCGAAGGCGATGGCGACCACCCTGGAGGTGGTCGAGGGGATGCAGTTCGACCGCGGCTACGTCTCCCCCTACTTCGTCACCGACCCGGAGCGGATGGAGGTTGTCCTGGAGAACCCCCTGATCCTCATCCACGAGAAGAAGATCTCCAGCATGAAGGACCTCCTCCCCATCCTGGAGCAGATCGCCAAGATGGGCAAGCCGCTCCTCATCGTCGCGGAAGACGTGGAGGGGGAGGCCCTCGCCACCCTCGTGGTCAACAAGCTCCGGGGGACGCTCGCCACCTGCGCCGTCAAGGCCCCCGGCTTCGGCGACCGCCGGAAGGACATGCTGAAGGAT
>JAHFDC010000038.1 GCA_023249205.1 Candidatus Methylomirabilota bacterium | reverse complement strand
CTGCTGGGGGAGGCGCTGGGCAGGGCCGAGACCGTCACGGACAGCCTGCGGGGGGGAAAACCCGAGGAGTTGAGGCCGGAGGCCATCCAGGAGACGCTGGGGGGCTTCCAGAAGGTGCGCGAGCAGTACCCGCGGAGCCGGGCAGCCGGGTTTGCCCTGCTCCAGATGGGGCACCTGGAGTACCGGCTTGGCCGATACGCGGAGGCAGGCAGGACCTACGCGGCATACCTGGCGGAAGACCCGCATGGACCGTTTGCCTTCTGGGCCGCGATGGGCCAGGGGTACGCCCTGGAGGGCTCGGAGGACTGGGATCGGGCGCTACAGGTCTACCAGGCGGCCTCTGAGCGGCACGCCGGCACGCCCCTGGCGGCGGAAGCGCTGATGGGCGTGGGGCGCTGCCATGAGGCCGTGACGCGCCTGAAGGAGGCCGAGGCCGTGTACACCGAGGTCATGAAGAAGTACCCGAACACGGTCTGGGGCTCCCTCGCAGAGCGTCGGCTCGCCTTTCTGGAGGCCTCGTAGGGGCGGTGGGGGGTCGGCGGGCTATGTGGACGGGGGCGGTTTGGGGTAGCGGCCGGATAGTCTGATAAGGAGGATTATGTAAACTAATACTTAAGCCGTAACCACCCGCTCCTCCGGAGGAAAAACACGAACGCCCCGGAGAACCCTCCAGGGCGTGGCATTCTCTCCGAGCGCCTGGCTCCCGCCTACATCTTGTACTTGCCGAAATCCTCCGGCTTCAGATTCTCCAGCCACTCGCGCCAGCGGTCCGACTCTTCCTTTTCCTCGCTCACCTCGATGGACTTGGCTTTCGTGACCACCTTCTCCGTCACGAAGATCGGGGCATTGACCCGCAGGGCCAACGCGATGGCATCGGAGGGTCGGGAGTCAATGTTGACGAGGTTCCCGTTGACACTGATCTCGATGACGGCGAAGAAGGTGTTGTCCTTCAGGTCGTTGACCACCACCTGCTGCACATTGGCCCCGAGCCCGTCGAGGATGTTCTTGATCAAATCGTGAGTCATGGGCCGCGGCGTGGAGATCTTCTCCAGCTCGAGGGCGATGGCGTTCGCCTCGAAGATGCCGACCCAGATGGGGAGGGCGCGCTTGTCGTCCTGGTCCTTCAGGATAATGATCGGCATGTTGGTGAGCGGGTCCAGGGCGATCCCCCGGACGGTCATCTTGATCATCATCCCCCCCCTCCCTCACCGGAAGAGGCTGTGAACCGCGGCGCCAGCTTGGCGTACGTGGCCGCCAGGTGCTCGGGCATCACCTTCGTTTCCCCGATGACCGGCATGAAGTTCGTGTCGCCGCTCCAGCGCGGGACCAGGTGGAAGTGCAGGTGGTCCTCCACGCCGGCCCCCGCGACCTTCCCGAGGTTCAGCCCGATGTTGAAGCCGTCCGGGCGCAGCGCCTCGCGGAGGAGCCCCTCGCTCCGCTGGATCCAGCGCATGAGGTCGTGCACTTCGTCAGGGGAGAGATCCGCCAGGCGGTCGCAGTGGCGGTACGGGGCGACCATCAGATGCCCGTTGCTGTAGGGGTAGAGATTCATCAGGACGTACGCCCACTTCCCACGGGCGAGGACCAGGTTCGCGGGGTCATCCGTCCCCGCGGCCTTCTCGCAGAGGATGCATCCCCCCTCCCGCGGGCCGCTGATGTAGGTCATCCGCCAGGGCGCCCAGAGGATCTGCATGTTCCGGCCTTTCCTCGGGGCATCGGCCCCGCAAGGCCCCGGCAGCCGCCCGCTCAGCGTTCCGCGATCCGGTAGACGGGGACGGAGCGGACCACACCCTTAAACTTAGCATCGCCCACATACTCTATCAAGATGTTTTTTCCCAGGATCGGGTCCGAGAAGGTGAACGTGGAGCCCCGCTCCCCCTCCTGGCGCTCCATCGGCACGACCTGGGCGAGCGCGTCCACCGTGTCCTGGCTGGCGGCGATGCCTGAGTTGTAGAGGACACCGGCCGCGTCCACCCAGACCTGGGCGGGCTGCTGGGTCTCCTCCTCGGAAGAGGCGGCGCTCACTCCGCCACCGTCTTCGTCCTCCTTGGGCCCCTTCCCCCCAGAGCCGCTCAGCCGGCCGGCCACGTTCACGTGGCGGCCGATGACGGTGGTGTCCATGGCCGTCTCGTCCAGGATGAAGCGGGCGATCTGGGCGCGCCCGGTGTGGAGGCTGATCCCCATTTCGAAGTGGGTCTTCCCCTCCCGCCGGAAGCCAGCCATGAGGTCCTGCAGCGCCAGGGCGGTGCGGATGGCATTGAGTTCATCCTGCTTGCTCGCCGTGATCGCGCCGAAGGTGATCATGACCCCGTCGCCGGTGAACTTGTCAATCGTGCCGTGGAAGCGCTTGACGATGCCGGCCAGAGGGTCGAAGACTTCGTAGAGGTGCTGCGTCAGTTCCCCCTCCGATACGCCCCCCTCCGAGGTCCGGGTGAATCCCCGGAGATCCGCGAACAGGATCGTGACCTTCCGCGCGCTGTTCAGGACCTCCAGTGACTCGTGGAACCGGTAGAGGCGGCCCTCGGCGAAGAGTTCCCGGAGCTGCCGGTCGTCCAGCCCGGGGGGGATGATGGTGATCCCCTGGCGCAGCAGGTCAATCACCTCCGTCCGCCGGACGGCATCCACCAGGTCCAGGTAATCGGCGAGCAGCTCGCCCCAGCTCCCCCGCCGCTCGGCCCCCTGTCGCAGCGTGCGGTTGCCGCGGAGCCGCTCTCCGGTCCCCTCGTAGTCCGTGAACAGCTGGGTGAGCACATGGCGGTTGAACAGGATCTTCTGCTCCGTCGCCTCGTCCCTGTACTGGTCTGCGGAAAGGTTGGGCAACCGCTGGGACAGCAGGTCCAGGAGTCGACTCTCCCGTCGGCCGAGACCGGCCCAGAGCCGCTCCCGGCAGATCCCCCAGATCTCCTTGTATTCGGGGAAGGTGAGCCGGAACCGCTTGTTCTGGTCAATGAGGACGTTGGCGAGGTTAAGCTGGGCGATGCTGGGCTCGGTGAGGGAGAGCTGGTCGTCGAAGATGCTCTCGATGAGACTGCCGTTGAAGTCGTCGCCCAGGTTGTAGCGGAGGCGCTCCGGCGCCGTGTTCCGGAACCGCTGCCAGATCATCCGGTGAGCGTTCCGGTAAAACCCCCGCAGGAGGGGGTGCATCTGGTATTTGATGTGGCTCTTCAGTCGGTCCCGGCGGAAGAACTCCTCAATGACCTGGGCGATCTCCTTGGAATGGGCGAGCCAGAACAGATTCAGGAGGCCCAGCCGCCGGTCGTTGGCGATGATGTTGGAGGTGATTTCGGTGAGGAGCCGCAGGTAGGCGCCTTGGGCATCCTCCCCTCCGGCGCCGGGGACCACGGAGAGCCGGGGGTCGGGTGCGCGGCGTTCGGCCAGGGACTGGTAGATGCCGGCGAGGAAGGCGGCCGCGCGGACCTTCAGGCCCGAGTGGAGCTCCACCACCAGGACCGGGTCCCCGCCGGCCGGCGCGTGTCCCTCCGGGAGCCGGGGGAGGTTCACCCCGAAGAGCTCGGCGGCCTCCTCGGCCCGCCCCTCGATGAACCGCGTCGTCCGCCTGCCCGGCCCCTGTGCGAGGATCACCATCCCTGCCGACCGACGCTCTGGACGGCGCGCCCGCCCCCGATCCCAACGCGCGGACGGGACACCCTGCGCGCCGCCTCTCCCGCCCCCGTCGCCTTCAACTGTCCACGAGGGCCTTTAGCTCCTTGCCGGGCTTGAAGTAGGGGACCTTCTTCGCAGGGACGCTCACCGGCTTGCCCGTCTGGGGGTTGCGCCCCTGCCGGGCCTCCCGGCGGCGAACCCGGAAGCTCCCGAAGCCCCGGAGCTCTACCTTCCCGTCGGTCGGGGAGGCCAGGGCCTGGGCGATGCTCTTGAAGATCGTCTCGATGACGACCTCGGTCTCCTTCTTCGTCAGGTTCACCGTTGTGGCCACCCGCTCCACCAGGTCCGCCCGCGTCATGGATGAGTCCTCCCTGGAGCCAAGGGTCCGTTCCGGGGCCGGCCACCTGCCGGGCCACCGCTACGGGAGATGAAACAGGTAGGCAAGGGTGAGCGATGGGTTCAAGCCGGGCAGCCCCCAGGGCTCGGCCCACTGCCAGCCGAGGAGAAATCGGAGGAGGGAAAAGCGGGGTTTCTCGATCCGGGTCACGGCCGGCGGACCCGGGATTCCGGCCAGGGCCCCGGCGCGGGTGAGAGCGTCGTGGAGGTCCCCCAGCTCATCCACCAGCCCCAGTTCCTGGGCCTGCCGCCCGCTGAAAATCCGCCCGTCCGCCAGCTGCTCCACCCGCCCTCGCTCCAGTTTCCGGCCCTCGGCCACCGCCTGGATGAACTGGTCGTGGACATCGTCCAGCACGCTCTGCAGGATCCGCCGCTCCTCCAGGGTGAGGTCGCGGGTCGCAGAGGCCAGGTCCTTGTAGGCCCCGCTCTTGATCACCACCGCCCGGACGCCGATCTTCTGGAGCAACTCGCCCACATTCGGAATCTGCATGATGACGCCGATGCTCCCGGTGATGGTGCCCGGGTTCGCCAGGATGCGGTCGGCCGCGCTGGCCACGTAGTACCCCCCCGAGGCGGCCAGGGAGCCCATGGAGGCGACCACGGGCTTGCCGTGCACCCGGCGGATCTTCTGGAGTTCCTCGTAGATCTCCTGGGACGCGGCCACCCCACCCCCGGGGCTATTGATCCGGATGAGGAAGGCCCGGACGGTAGGGTTCTGGAGGTGGCGCTCGAGTTCGTCCGTAATCTCCTTGGAGTCAACGATGACCCCTTCGATCTCGACCAGGGCAACCTTCGGTCCCCCGAGGGTCTCCCGGATGCCGGTGAAATAGGCGATCGCGAAGACCGCGCCGAGGAAGATGAGGCCGGCTCCTCCCGCCACCGCGACTGCCCGCCGCACCGAGCGCTGCACCATCCCCCCTGCCCCGCCGGCCGCCTAGCGCCGGCGGAACTCCTCCTCCTCGGCCTCCGCCGCCGCCCGCGCTTCCCGGTATGCCCGCAGGCTGAGGCCGATCTTCCGGTCGTCCGCATCCAGTTTGATGATCCGCATGGTCAGCTCGTCCCCCACCTGCACCACGTCCTCCGGCCGGTTCACCCGCCCATCGCTCAACTCGGAGACGTGCAGGAGCCCCTCGATGCCGTCGGGGAGTTCCACGAAGGCCCCGAAGTCGGTGAGGCGGACCACCTTGCCGGTCACGTCCATCCCGACCCGGTAGCGCTCCGGGACCGTCGTCTGCCAGGGGTCGGGCTGGCACTGCTTGAGCCCGAGGGAGATGCGGCGGTTGTGCCGGTCCACGTGGAGGACCAGCGCCTCCACCTTATCCCCCTTCTTGAGGACCTCGGAGGGGTGGCGGACCCGCTTGGTCCAGGACATGTCCGAGACGTGGACGAGACCGTCAATGCCATCCTCCAGCTCCACAAAGGCCCCGAAATCAGCCAGGTTCCGGACCTTCCCTTCCACCCGGGTGCCGACCGGGTAGCGCTCCTCGATGAAGTTCCAGGGGTTCGGCTCGACCTGCTTCATCCCCAGGGAGATCCGCTTGGCCTGCTTGTCAATGTCCAGGATCATCACCTCGATGACGTCCCCGATGGAGACCACCTTGGAGGGGTGCTTCACCCGTTGGGTCCAGGACATCTCGGAGATGTGGACCAGCCCCTCCACCCCGGGCTCCAGTTCCACGAAGGCCCCGTAGTCCACCAGGGAGACCACCTTCCCCTTGACCTTGGAGCCCACGGGGAACTTCTGGTCGGACCGCGCCCACGGATCCGCCAGCCGCTGCTTGTACCCGAGCGAGATCCGCTCCGTGGTGCGGTCGAACTTCAGCACCACCACCTCGATTTCGTCCCCGACTTGGAAGAGTTCCGTCGGATGGTTCAGCCGCCCCCAGGACATGTCCGTGATGTGCAGCAGCCCGTCCAGGCCCCCCAGGTCCACGAAGGCGCCATACTCGGTGATGTTCTTGATCTTCCCCCGGAAGACCTTCCCTTCCTCCAGGCCGGCGAGCGTCTGGGCCTTCAGCGTCCGCCGCTCTTCCTCGAGGAGCTCGCGCCGGGAGAGGACGATGTTCCCCCGCTTCTGGTTGAGCTTGATGATCTTCATCGGGAAGGTCTTGCCGATGAGGCGGTCCAGATCCCGCGCCGGGCGGAGGTCCACCTGCGATCCCGGGAGGAAGGCGCGAACGCCGATGTCCACCATCAGGCCGCCCTTTGTCTTCCCCACGATGGTCCCGTCGACCGCCCCCCCCTGCTCGTACACCCGGCTGATCTGCTCCCAGATCTTGATCTTCTCGGCCTTCTCCCGCGAGAGGACGATCAGGCCCTCGCTGTCTTCCTTGGACTCCAGGTACACATCCACCAGGTCTCCGGCCTGGACCGGTGCCTGCCCCGGGGGGGTCGCGAACTCCTTCAGGGAGACCGAGCCCTCCGATTTGTAGCCGATATCTATGAGCACGACATCCGCCGTGACCTCCAGCACCCGCCCCTTCACGATCTCCCCCTCGGCAATGTCCTTGAAGGTCTGCTCGTAGACGGCCTGCATCTGTGCCGTCTGCTCCGCCGAGCGGGGATCGTAATCCGGGTCGCCGGGGAGGATGGAAGGTCCGGACATCTTCATGGGCCGTGGCGCGGGCATCTGCGGCGGTACCTCCTCCGGGGTTACGGTGAGGGGCCTTCCGAGCGCGCGCCCGCAACGCGGGGGGGCTTCGCGCGCGCCTGGAGGCCCGCGATGGCCTCCATAATTTGCCGGCTCAGCGCCTCGTAGAGTTCCGCGCGCTCCGCCGCCTCCTGGCGGAACGCGATGGGCGGCCCGATCCAGACCCGGACGGCCGCCGGCCGGGGGAGGCGCCCCCCCCGGGGCAGGACATCTGCCGTCCCCTCATGGTACATGGGGACGACCGGGCACCCGCTCCGGACGGCGAGCATCCCCGCGCCCCCTCTCGCCGGCTGGAGGTTCGCCCCGTCCCCCCGTGTCCCCTCGGGGAAAACGACCAGCGCGTGCCCCTCCTGGAGCAAGGCCAGGGACCGCCGGAGCGTGGACGGGTGCACCTGGCCGCGGCTGAGAGGGAAGGCCTGGAGCTGATCCAGGAACCAGCCGAAGGCCGGGTTCC
>JAHFDC010000037.1 GCA_023249205.1 Candidatus Methylomirabilota bacterium | reverse complement strand
AATCACAGTGACAACGTCCGGGTCCTGTCGCCGGCGCCGCCCCGGCCCCCGAGCCCCGGAGGGAACCCTCCCGTGGTTCCCCCCCTCGGCCAAGGGCCGCTGGGCCCCCCCTCCGCTACGGGGGCCGTCGGGCGGCATCCGGCGCCACCCGGACCTTTTGTCACACAATGTATGTCGTTTGTATTAGCGGAGACCCCGCGGCGGGCCGCCCGGGGGAAGCACCCGCGGGGGGGTCAGGAGTCCGCGGAGGACCCAGCCCTCGAGACCGCCCGGCGTCCTGACGTTGCTCCACTCCCCGCGCTCGTCGAGTACCTGCACCCCCTCCCCCCGCTTGAGTTGTCCTAGGATAGGATAGCGCGGACCAGGCCCTTCGCGGACGTCGGCTCGCTCGGCGGTGACCGTGGCGGTGGGGGCGAGCGCGCCCGGAGGAAGGTCGGATGCCGCGGGACGCTGCCTCCGGGGGGGCGGGGGCGGAAGGGCTCCGACCGGGTTGCCTGCGGCATCGTACACGAAGTACCCAGCCGGCACGGCCTCCCGGATCATGATGAGGGCGGAGGCGAGCCAGACGCGCAGGAGGTTCTCGGCCGCCGTCCCGGCCCAGTGCCGCAGAGGCCCCGGGAGCGCCGTCTCCATCTCGGGCCCTCTCGGACCGGCCCCGGTCACGATTCGGCTGGTCAGGAGCCCCCCGTTCCGGGCGTCCAGAAGGCCGAGCTCCGTCACGAGGCCGGGCGGATCCGAGGCCGCGGGGGGCCGGAAATCGAGGAGCGTCCCCCGGAGGAACAGGTCGGCTTGGTCGTCCGGGCCGCGGACGATCTGCACGGTGGGCTCCCGGGCGAGGGCCTCCTGCAGGAAGAGACCCAGGCCCTCCGCCAAGGGGCCTGCGCCCCTCTGCGTTTCGTCCCCGAAGGGGGCGAGGGCGAGGCGCGTGCGGAGGGGATGGGGGGAAGAGACCGGGGAATCCGTCGGGGCTGCGCAGGCGGTGACGAGAGCGAGGAGGAGCAGCGTAATCGCGGGCAGGGGACAGGGCATGAGGGCCTCCAGCGCCTTCTCCAGTGTCTCGCGATGGTAGCACGCTGGCGGGAATGCCTCAACGCATCCTGGGCTCCGGGAACACCGGGTCTTTGGGGCTCGGAGTGCCTGTGGTAGATAAGGGGGTGGAGGGAGCGAATGGAGAGGCCGACCATCGCCATCGTGGGAAGGCCCAACGTGGGGAAGTCCACGCTCTTCAACCGCCTCGTCGGGGGGCGGCGGGCCATCGTGGATGACCTGCCGGGGGTCACGCGGGACCGGATCTACGGGACCGCCGAGTGGCTGGGCCGCCGGTTCGCCGTCGTGGACACGGGCGGCTTCGAGCCCGCGGCATCCGATCCCCTCACGGCGGCCGTGGAGACCCAGGCCCGCATCGCGATGGAGGAGGCCGACTGCGTGTTCTTTCTGGTTGACGGGCGAGCAGGCCTGAACCCGGCCGATGCCGCCTTCGCGCGGATCCTGCGGGAGGAGGCGACCAGACCCGTCCTGCTGGTGGTGAACAAGGTGGACTCGGTCCGGGCGGAGCCCCGCGCCGCCGAGTTCTACAGGCTGGGCTTCGAGCGGCTCTTCCCGGTCTCGGCTGAGCAGGGGCTGGGGGTGGGGGATCTGCTGGACGCGGCCCTGGCCCTCCTGCTGCGGCCGACGGTCACGCCCGAAGAGACCGGAGCCGTCACCGTAGCCGTGGTGGGGCGCCCGAACGTGGGGAAGTCGTCGCTGGTGAACCGGCTCCTCGGGCTGCCCCGGGTCATCGTGGCCCCCGAGCCCGGCACGACGAGGGATGCGGTGGACACGCCCCTGACCGTGGCGGGGCGGCCCTACGTCCTCGTGGACACGGCGGGCATCCGGGCGAAACGGAAGGTCGGCTACCGGATCGAAGCCTACAGCATCCTCCGGGCGCTGCGGAGCATCGAGCGGAGCGACGTGGCCGTCCTGGTTCTCGACGCCACCTCCGGCGTGGTGGAGCAGGACCAGAAGATCGCCGCCACCGCTGTCGAGGCTGGCTGCGGCCTCCTCCTCGCGGTGAACAAGTGGGACCGCGCGCCGCAGGGAGCGACCGCCGACCAGTTTGTCCTTGAGTTGCGCGGAAAACTCCCGTATTGTGACTTCGCGCCGATCGTCACGTGCTCGGCGCTGACGGGGCTCCGGGTCGGCCGCCTCTTCCCTTTGGTGGCTCGGGTGGCGGCCGAGCGGGAGCGGCGGATCGGGACCGGCGAACTCAATCGGGTCCTCGCAGAGATCGTCGAGCGGACGCCCCCCCCGACGCACAAGGGGAGGCCGGTGAAGATCCGGTACGTGACGCAGGGCTCCACCCGTCCTCCAACCTTCATCTTCTTCGCAAACCTTCCTCAGGGCATCCCCCCCTCCTACCGCCGGTTTCTGATCCGTCGCCTCCGGGAGCACTACGGCTTTGCCGGGACCCCCATCCGTCTCCTCTTCCGCCAGGGAAGTGGGAGAGAGGCGGCCGCGTCGGGCGGCAGGAGAGGTCGGGGGCGTGGGCTCCCGAAGGACGCCGGGGACCCGGAAGGGAGGACGGGATGAGGGACCTCGGTGCGGGCGCCGTGATTCTGGGAAGCCCCGCGGGCGCTCTGGTGTGCGGGGCGCTGCTGGCCAGGGTGGGGGTTCCGACCCGGATCCTCGAACCGGGAGAGGTGGTGGGCGAGCCGTACCGCGTGCTGCAGCATTCCCCCTATCGCTTCGACGCGTTCCCCCCCCTCCTGTGGGGACTCCAGGCCGGGGCGGTGCTCACGCAAGCGCTGGCGCCTCTTGCCCTCCCTCCCCTGAGGCGCCACGAGCCGGGCCTGCAGGTGATCCTTCCGCGCCACCGCCTGAGCCTGCACGCCGACACTGGCCGCCTCGACCGGGAACTGACCCGTGAGTGCGGCAGCCGGGCATCGGCCGTCCGCGCCTTCCTGGCCAACCTGGAGAGGCTCGAGGCCCGCTTCGGGGTGGGGCGAGCCCTCCCTCCGCCTCTTCTGCCCCGGCCCGGTGCGCGCCGGACCCCGCGTCTCCGGCGGGAGCTCCTCCCCTGGGTGCCGCCCGTTCGTGGGGCGCTCACCCCGGTGGAGGACCTCCTGGCCCACCATGGGGTCGGGGAACCCTTCGGGAGCCTCGTGGCTGTCCTCACCGCCTTCTGGTTTGGTCAGCCTCCGGCCTCCTGCCCCGCCCTGGCCCTGGCGCTGCTCCTCCAGCGCCTCCGGGGGGGGGTGTTTCTGCCCGCGGGCGGGGCGCAGGCGCTCACCGACGCGCTGGCGGCGGAGTTCTCCCGTGCGGGGGGACACCTGGAAACCGGGGCATCCGTGGAGGCGCTACTCACCCGCTTCCGGCGCGTGACAGCGGTCCTGACCGGGGCGGGGGAGGCGGTCCCCTGCTCGGCGGTCCTCCTCGGGGCGGACGGGTCCCCGCCTATCCGGAAGCTCTCCCGACCGACCGAGGACGGGAGCATACCGCCGACCGCCCCGCCGCCAGCCGGGGCAGTGCTCCACCTCGCTCTGGCCGAGAGCATCCTGCCTCCCCTCCTGGGCCCCTGTGCCCTCGCGGCCCCCGACGGCCCAGGCGGCCCTCTCTGCCTCCTCACGCTCCTCCCGCCGGGTGAGATCCCCCGGGCGCCTGCCGGGGAGCGGGTCCTGACGGTCCTCTTCCTTCCGGGACGGGGTGAGGACGGCGCTGCCCTCGCCGCGCTCTCCCCGGAACGCTTGGTCGCCCGCCTCGAGCCGGTCCTCCCCGGCGCCGGCCGCTTCGCCCGCTTCGCGGTGTCCCGGCCGGCACCTCCCGCCCCCCGGGGGGATGACGCGGCCAGTGCCCGGCTCTGGTGGGTCCGGGCCATCCGGGAGCCGGTCGGCCCGCTGCGCGGGTGCCTGCTCCTCCCCCGGTCGGGGCTCTTCGGCCAGGGCCTGGTGAGCGAACTCTGCTGGGGCCGCTACGTCGCCGAACGACTCCTGAGGCGGTAAAACTCGCGCGCTGATCCGCGGGTCTGCGGCTCTCCCCGCGCGCGGGCCGAAGGGGCGGGCGTTCGAGGAGGGCCCGCACCGGCCCACGGGACCGGGCGGCGGGGAGGGTCGCGAAGGCGGTGGAGGGGACCGGCGGTCGGCGGGCGATGGAGGGGAGCGATGCTGGAGCGCCTCTTCAGGTTGCGGGAGCAGCGGGCGAGCGTGGGGACGGAGGTCGTCGCCGGTCTGACGACGTTCATGGTGATGGCCTATATCATCTTCGTGAATCCCGCGATCCTCTCCTTCGCCGGTATCAAGGGCCTCCAGGGGTTGGGGCCAGCGTTCGCCCCCACGCTGGCGGCGACCTGTCTGGTGGCCGGGAGCATGACCATCCTCATGGGAATCGCGGCGAACTACCCTTTGGCCCTCGCCCCCGGAATGGGGCTGAACGCCGTGGTGGCCTTTCAGATGGTCGCCGGGATGAGGCTCCCCTGGCCCGCGGCGATGGGGGTTATTTTTCTCGAGGGGGTGCTCATCGCCACCCTGGTTCTTACCGGCTTCCGGGAGGCAGTGATGGATGCGATCCCGCTCTCCCTCAAACGGTCCATCAGCGTCGGGATCGGCCTGTTTATTCTCTTCATTGGACTGGTGTCCGGCGGGTACGTGAAGCCGGGGACCGGGATCCCCGTGACCCTGGGGGACTTCACGTCCATCCCCACGCTGGTCTCGGTGGTCGGGTTGCTCCTGACCATCACCCTGATGGTGCGGCGGGTCAGGGGAGCCCTCCTGCTGGGGATCCTCCTGACCACGGCGGCCGCGGTTCTGCTCAACGCCCTGAGCGGCTACACGGCCTTTGGCACCCCCGGCATGGCGGTCATCCCGAAGGAGGTCGTGGGCCTGCCCGACTTCTCCACGCTTGGCAAGGGCCTGAACCTGACCGTCTTCGCCCACCTCGGCTTCCTGTCGGCGGTCCTGACCATCTTCTCGATCATGCTGGCCGATTTTTTCGACACCATGGGGACCGTCATCGGCATCGGGGGAGAGGCTGGCTGGCTGGACGGCCGGGGGAGGCTGCCCCGCCTGAACCGGGTCCTCCTCATTGATTCCCTGGGGGCGGTCTTCGGGGGAGCCGCCTCGAGCAGCAGCGCGACCACCTACATCGAGAGCGCCGCCGGGGTTTCGGAAGGCGGGAAGACCGGGCTCACGTCGGTCGTGACCGGCGTCTGCTTCCTGCTGGCCCTCTTCTTTGCCCCGGTGGCCGGCATCGTCCCTCCCCAGGCCACGTCGGCAGCCCTGATCGTGGTGGGCTTCCTCATGTGTGCGATCGTCAAGGACATCCCGTTCCACGAGTTCGAAGAGGGGTTCCCGGCGCTCATGACCATCGTCTTCATGCCGTTCACCTACAGCATCACGAACGGGATCGGGGCTGGGTTCATCACCTATGCCTTTCTGAAGGTTGCCCGGGGGAAGGCGCCGGAGGTCCACTGGATGCTCTTCCTTGCCGCGGCGGCTTTCTTGGTGTACTTTCTGCTCCCGCTCCTGAAAGCCACCTTCGGCCTCTAGGCGGACGGGCGCCGCGCCACCGCGGGGCGGACCTCGCCGCGGCAGCCCGGCGCCCCGTGGACCGGACGGATTCGGGTGCGGGTTCCTCGCCCCGGGGGCTTAGTTCCAAGTTCTATTTGACACCCCCCTGGCTGCGTGCTAGGGTCCGGGGTCGGCATCCGTTCGCATCTTCCCCGAGTCATGTCCGGCGGCTCTGCGAAAGCGCCCTGCGCGCGGCGCCGGGCCGCCCGGAAGGATCAGCCTTCCCGATGACCGCAGCCGGGGGTCTCCCCGGGAGGGTGGAGGGGAACGTGCCCAGCAGCCTTCGACTGAAGCCCCCAAAAGACGGGAAGAAGATCACCCTGAGGAAGGGCCTCCTCCAGGTTCCCGATGCCCCCATCATCCCCTTCATCGAGGGGGACGGGACCGGGCGGGACATCTGGCCGGCCGCCGTCCGGGTGCTCGACGCGGCGGTCGCCAAAGCATACGGGGGGTCGCGGCAGATTGCCTGGTTCGAGGTGTACGCTGGCGACAGGGCCGTGGAGAAGTACGGGACCGACCGCAAGGGAGCGCCCCTCTACCTCCCGCAGGAGACCCTGGACATCATCGAGGAGTACCTGGTGGCAATCAAGGGGCCCCTCACGACGCCGGTGGGGGGCGGGTTCCGGTCCCTGAACGTAGCGTTGCGGCAGCTCCTGGACCTGTACGTCTGCCTCCGGCCGATCCGGTATTTCGGTGGGGTCCCCTCCCCGGTGAAGCATCCGGAACGGGTGGACATGGTCATCTTCCGCGAGAACACCGAGGACATCTACGCCGGCATCGAGTGGCCCGCCAAGACACCGGAGGTCCGGAAGGTCATCGCCTGGCTCCGGAAGGAGATGGGGGTGAAGTTCCGCTTCCCGGCCTCCTCGGCGATCGGGATCAAGCCGGTCTCCATCGAGGGGAGCGAGCGGCTCATCCGGGCCGCCATCCAGTACGCCGTCCGGCATAAGCGCCGGAACGTGACGCTCGTGCACAAGGGGAACATCCAGAAGTACACGGAGGGGGCCTTTAAGAACTGGGGGTATGCCCTGGCCAAGCGGGAGTTCGGGGATGTCACCGTGGGCTGGGAGGAGTGCGGCGGGAAGCCCCCCGCCGGGAGGATCCTGATCAAGGACGCGATTGCCGACGCCTTCCTCCAGCAGATCATGACTCGGTCCGACGAGTTCGACGTCATCGCCACGCCGAACCTGAACGGCGATTACATCTCCGATGCCCTGGCGGCCCAGGTGGGGGGGATCGGCATCGCCCCCGGGGCCAATATCAACTACCAGGACGGGCACGCCATCTTCGAGGCCACGCACGGCACCGCCCCCAAGTACGCGGGTCTGGACAAGGTGAACCCGGGGTCGGTCATCCTGTCCGGAGCCATGATGTTCGAGTACCTGGGCTGGGTGGAGGCGGCCGGTAAGATCTCCGACGCGATGGCGGCCACCATCAGCCAGAAGCGGGTCACCTACGACTTCGCCCGGCTGATGGAGGGGGCGACCGAGCTGAAGTGCTCTCAGTTTGCGACGGCCCTGATCGAGAACATGTAGGGCAGGTCGCGGCCCGGGCGGGAGCGACGAGGCAGACCGATG
>JAHFDC010000192.1 GCA_023249205.1 Candidatus Methylomirabilota bacterium | reverse complement strand
CCGCGAGCCAGTCTGCCGCGAGGCTCCGGAGGGGGGGTTCCCCGCTTCTGAGCGCCGCTGCGAGGGCCCCCACCGGCGCGCCGGCCCTCGCTTCCATGAGGGGCTTGAGGCGCCAGAAGAGCGCCTCCGCCGCAGCCCAGTCCACCGGGAGGGCTACCGGCGGGAGGAGCGGGATCCCGCCGCGAAGCCGATCCAGCGCCTCCGGCCCCGCCAGACCCTCGACATCAACCTCGGCAACCGTCTGGTGCTGCGCCTCCAGGACCTGCCCGTGGAAGGTTAGGAGATCCACCAGGGGCGGCCGCCGCCGCTTGAGCAACTCCAGGGCCCGGGCGATGTCCTCCCACGGGTACTCCCTCAGCATGCCCGGGCCCGCTGCGCCCTCACGCCGTCAGGCCCAGGGCCTGTCCTGCGGCAAAGATCAGGAACTTCGTCAGAAAGCCGCCCAGCAGGATCAGGATCGCTGCCGCCGTCAGGGTCGCCCCGGCCGGCCGCCGGTATCCCCCGGGGAATCCATCGCGGAACTCCAGGATGAGGGGGATCGCCAGGCCGAGGATCACCGCGCCGCCCCAGAACGGGAGCGCGTAGGAGCCGCTCGTGAGCAACTGGAGCGCCCGCACCGTCTTGGGGGTCCCCGCCGAGACATTCCAGAGGTAGGCGGCGAGGATCACCGCCTGGAGGATCAGGCACCAGGTGTAGGTCTTCCGGAGCTTCGCGAGAGTCCGGGCCGGCCCCCCCTCCCGGAGTTGCAGGATCAGGGCAAGCATCGCCCCTGCCCCGGTCGCGGCCACCACGAGGAAGAGGGCGCCGCCCAGCCGGCTGTCCATCCAGAGCGGCTGGGCCGTCGCGGAGAGTAACTGGCCGGTGTAGGCCGCCAGGAAGAATGCGAAGAGGCCGCCGACGAGGCCCAGCGTCCGGCGCAGGCCGAGGTTCTCCGGCCGCTCATTGAAGCTCAGAAAGGTGGAGACGGCCGCGAAGGCCCCGAAGATCCCGAGGCCCCAGGCGCCGACGCTCATGGGGGAGTAGGGCTTGAAGTGGAACGGCCCGAGGGTGATCGCCCCCTCCCCGATGGCCGTTGAAGGCTTGGCAACCATGAGCATATGGAGGAACCGCCCGGGCATCCCCAGGTCAATGATCAGGATGAGCCCGAGGATTGGTGCGAGGGCCAGGGCCAGGGTGTAGCCGATCCGGGCCAGGCCCCGGTCTTCGCTCGAGCCGAAGTTGTCGGCGATGGCCGCCAGGACATAGGCAGCCCCGGCAATCCCGCCCAGGAAGAAGTAGAGGTCAATCAGCCAGGGCCACCCGGGTGGCTGGGTCATTCCATCTCCTCCCCTGTGGGGGCGGGGGCCAGCCCCCCGCCCCCGGCCAACTGGGCGTTTCCTTTATTGCCCGCGCTCGCGGAAGGCCACGACGGCCCCGATGGCCACGCCGACGGCGGAGAGGATGCTCCACCCGGAATCCAGCGGGACCTTCCGCTGCGGGAGCGTCACCGGCTTTGGCGGCAGGCCATAGACCTCCGGCTTGTCCAGGAGGAGGAAGAAGGCGTGCAGGCCGCCCACCACGTCGTCATCCACGCCGTAGAGCTGGGCGTCCTTCTCCCCCTGCTGCCGCAGCACCTCGAGACGCTTGCGCGCCTTGGTCACCAGCTCGTCGCGGAAGCCGAACTGGATGGACTCGGTCGGGCAGGTCTTTGCGCAGGCGGTGGGCATGCCCTCGTGGATCCGGTCGTTGCAGAAGGTGCACTTGTTCACCCGTCCCGTCCCGGTGTTGAAACTGATCACACCGAAGGGGCAGGCGGAGACGCAGTACCGGCAGCCGTTGCAGATGTCCTGGTTGACGTTGACGGTCCCGAACTCGGTCCGGTAAATGGCCCCCGTCGGGCAGGCCTCGAGACAGCCGGCCTGCACGCAGTGCTTGCAGACGTCGCTCATCATGAGCCACTTCGGGTCTCCCTTGGCGTCCTTCTTCTCGATGAACTTGACGAGCCGCCAGGTCTTGTCGGTGAAGTGGGGCTGGTTCTGGTACGACCCGGTCCAGACCGGCTCCTCCCAGGAGAGCTGGTTCCACTGCTTGCAGGCGACCTGGCAGGCGCGGCAGCCGATGCACAGCGACGTGTCGGTGAACATCGCCAGGGCTTTGGCCATGGCTAGGCCTCCCCCTTCCGGACGTCGCAGAGCAGCGCCTTGCTCTCCTGGATGAAGGTGGTCGGATCCCCCAGGCTGGCGACGAGGTCGTTGGTGATGTCCCCCTTGGCGCTCGGGATGGCCCCCTGGTAGCCCCAGTGCCAGGGGATGCCGACCTGGTGGACCTTCTTCCCGTTAATGATGAACGGCCGGAACCGATCCGTGACCATAGCGCGGGCGCGGATCTTGCCGCGGGCACTCACGATGGTCACCATCTCGCCGTTCTTGATCCCCTTCTCTCCGGCCAGGTCGGGGCTCATCTCGATGAAGTGGCCGGTGAACAGCTCCGAGAGCCAGGGGACGTGGCGGGACATGCCGGCCGCGTGGTGCTCGGTCAGCCGGTAGGTGGTGAGCACGATCGGGAATTCCTCGGGCTTGCCGAGCCGGTTCTTGTCCCCGAGGTCCCACACCTTCGCCACCGGGCTGGTGTTCACCCGGGAGAGGAGGTTCTTGGTCGGGGACTCGAAGGGCTCGTAGTGCTCCGGGAACGGGCCGTCGGCGAGGGGCCCGAAGAGCGCCCCCTTGCCGTCGGCCCGCATGATGAAGGCGTCCTGGCCGCCCAGCCCCTTGAAGGGACCATCGGCGAACTTCGGGGCGTCGGGCGGGAGGTCCGCCTTGAAGTCCGGCACATCGTTGCCGACCCACTTCTTCTGGGCCGCATCCCACCAGATCACCTTGGTCTTCTCGCTCCAGGGCTTGCCCTGGGCGTCGGCCGAGGCCCGGTTGTAGAGGATCCGCCTGTTGGCCGGCCAGACGAAGCCCCAGTTGTGAGCCAGGTAGTCGCCGGGCGCCGACTTGTCGCGCCGGAGCGCCAGGTTCTTCCCCTCCTCCGGGTAGACGCCGCTGTAGATCCAGTTCCCGCAGGCGGTGCTCCCGTCATCCCGGCAGTCGCCAAAGCCCTTGATCGGCTGCCCCTTCTTGAACACGACTTGGCCGTCCTTCTCGATGTCCTGGGTGGCGTACCCGTTGATC
>JAHFDC010000191.1 GCA_023249205.1 Candidatus Methylomirabilota bacterium | reverse complement strand
TCATTCCTCCCTAGGCCTCCCGGGGGAGTTTTCGCACATTCGCGGCCTGCCGTCCATGGCGCGCGTCAACCACCTCGAACTCCACCGCGTCCCCTTCGCTCAGCGATCGGAAGCCGGTCCCCACGATCGCGGTGTAGTGGACGAAGAACTCCTCCCCGCTCTCCGCCCGGATGAACCCGTAGCCTTTCTGGTCGTTGAACCACTCCACCCTGCCTCTGAGCGCGGGCCTGGGTTGGCCTGGCTCGTCCGCCGGGGGACTGATCCCCGTCACAGTTGACTCCACCTTCCGGGCGTCGGATGTTTTTCTCCCGCCCCTGACGCCGGAGTGTAACCCGAGGCGAGCCGGTCCGAGAAGAGGGACGATCCCGGCGATCCATAGGCGTATCCCTGAAGGCCCTGGCCCCGCGAGGTCCCCTGCTTCTACCAAGGATTCCCCCGGTGTGCTAGAAAGGCCCGGTCCTGCTCACGTGGCCTTGTCTATCCGGAGGGGTGCGATGAGATACCGATGGGCGCGGCGGGGGGATATCAATGCCTTCTTCGGCCTGGTCCTGGATAACATCACCAATCTGGTCATCCTCGCCGCCCTCCTCACGGGGGTCCTGGGCTTCTCCCGAGAGATCGTCCTGCGAAAAATGATCCCGGGAACGGCCCTGGGAGTCTTGATCGGTGATCTCATCTACACCTGGATGGCCTTCCGTCTCGCAAAGCGGACGGGGCGACAGGATGTCACCGCCATGCCCTTGGGGATTGATACGCCTTCCCTCTTTGGCCTTGCCTTCGGTGTCCTGGGCCCGGCCCTGCTCGTGACCGGGGATGAAGTCGCCGCGTGGCGGATCGGCATGGCGGTCCTGGTGGTGATGGGGGTCGCGAAGACCGCCGCGGCCTTCGCGGGTCCTGCCATCCGCCGGGCCCTTCCGCGGGCGGCGCTCCTCGGGCCCATCGCCGCCGTGGCGCTTCTCCTCATCGCCTTTCTCCCGGCCCTGAAGGTGTTTGCGATGCCGGTGGTAGGGTTGATGGCCCTTGGGGTGATCCTCGTAACCCTGGTGGCCTCCATCCCGCTCCCCTGGCATCTCCCCGGGGCGCTCGTGGCCGTCGCCCTGGGAACCGCCCTGTACCACGGCATGGGGCTCTTCGGCCTGATCGAGTACCCGGGCCTGCACGCGAAGCCTGGATTCATTCTCGCCGTCCCATGGCCGAGCCTGCGCTTTCTCGGCGGTCTCGAGCAGGCCTGGGCATATCTGCCGATCGCCATCCCCTTCGGGCTGGCCACGGTGATCGGGGGCATTGACAATACCGAGAGTGCCGCGGCTGCCGGCGACGAGTACCCGGTGCGGGGTATCCTGCTGACCGAAGGGGTGGCGACCCTGGTAGCGGGCCTGTGCGGCGGGGTCATCCAGACGACCCCGTACATCGGTCATCCGGCCTACAAGGCGATGGGGGGGCGGGCGGCCTACACCTTCGCGACCGCGCTGTTCATCGGCCTGGGCGGGATCTTCGGCTACCTCGACTTTTTCGTTGATCTGCTTCCCGAGGCAGCGCTGGGGCCGATTCTGATCTTCATCGGCTTGCAGATTACCGCCCAGGCCTTCCTGGCCTCTCCGCCGCACCACGCCCCGGCCGTCGCCCTGAGCTTCCTGCCGGTCATCGCCAATCTTGTCGCGATCCAGATGGACGGGCTCTTGCGGGGCTTGCACCTATCGCCGGAGACGCTCACCGGCGCGGCCCGGGCCACCTACGACGGCGTCCTGGTCCTGGGAAACGGCTTCATCTTCTCTGCCTTCCTCTGGGCCGGGGTGTTGGTGTTTCTCCTCGATCGCCGTCTCATCGCAGCCGCGCTGATGGCCGGACTCTCGGCGCTCGCCACCCTCTTCGGGATGATCCACTCCCCGTTCCCGGGCGGTGCGCTCTTCTTCCCCTGGCAGGTCGCCTCCTCCATCCCCTTGACCATCGCCTCGGCCTACGCCCTCCTCGCCCTGATGTTCTTTCTCCTGGCTTGGATCTCTCCGGTTCGGGAGAACGGATGAGGATGAGCGGGCAGGTCCATCCGGGTGGAAGCATCCTGGAGCCTATTGCCAGCCGACCGGCTCGTACCCGCGGTCGCGGAGGCAGTGGTTGACGAAGTTCTTGTAGACCGGGCTGGGCTCGCTGGCCTTGAAGAGGCCGCGGAGGAAGCCCGCGGTCGCCCCGGTCGCGGCTCCGACCGCCGCGCCGGTTCCCGCTGCCCCCCGGACAGCCCCGCCCGCGGCCCCGACGGCCGCCCCGGCCCCTCCCCCGACGGCGGTGCTCCCGGCGACTGTGCCCGCCCCCCCTGACGCCACGTGCTGGTCGGCCAACTGCCTGCACTCCGCGATGTCTCGTTCCGCCTGCGGCTGGCCGACGCGGGTCAGGTGCGCATTCGGGTAGAGAACGGGCGCGGAGGCGGCGCAGGCCGGAAGCGTCAGCGCCAGCATGAGCACCGCTGCTATCCGCATCAGGTCGTCCCTCATTTGCCCACCTTCTTCTTGAGGGCGGCGATCGCCTGCTCGAGGCGCTGAACCTCCTCCGAAGCCTGGGCGAAGTCCCTGCTCGCGTCTATCCCTGCAACCCCCGCCATGCGCTGGGCCTGCGCCTGGCGTTGCCTGGCCCCTTCCAGTTGGCGTTCCAGGTCCGCGAGCTGTCGGTCAGCCTCCGTGGCCTGCACGGGGAGGAGGCTGAGCCGCCCGCTGGTGACGTAGTTGTACGCCAGCATCCCCAGCACAGCGGCGACCAGGAGGAACAGCAGGAATCTCTTCATGGGCGATGCTCCTCGGGCTCTCGGGGCGCCCCGCGGTCTCGCTGGCTCTCTTCGCCTCCGGCCGGCGGAGCGCCTCTCTGCTCCTCCAGCATCTCCCGCAGTTTGACCTCCCCGAGCGGCCGTTGCTCCTTGACCGCCAGGCTCTCCCACCATTCCTTGCCGAACCGCTTCGCGTATTTCCAGTTGATGAGGGCGGTCGTGCTCATCGCGATGACCGCCCCGGACGTCGCCATGGCCATGTCCTTGTGGGCGTCCCAAACGTCTCCCTGCGTCCCCAGGTAGGCGACCCCCAACTCCCCCCCGAAAACGACGGCGACGCTCCACTCAATCAATTCGTAGAGCATGCTGAAGGACATTGTCACGTCGAGGGGCAGGTAATACCCCCAGGCCCCCCGTACATTGGCGATTCGGA
>JAHFDC010000190.1 GCA_023249205.1 Candidatus Methylomirabilota bacterium | reverse complement strand
CCGCCGGGCCAGGGCGGCGAGGCGGGGGAAGGGCCGGACCGCGCGCAGGAACGGGGCCATGTCCTCGGCGGCCCCGAAGACTCGGCCAACGAGGGCGGCCGCCGCCTCCAGGTCGGCCGTCCGGACGCGGCGCCCCTCGAGCGTGACCCGGAGCGCGCGGCCCGGGGTCGCCCCGTCCCGCACCCGCAGGAGCAGCCAGCGCCCGACGAGGCGCACCGGCCGCACGTATTCGCCGTCTTCGGCCTGCTCCACCACGGCGGACGGGGAAGCCGCCAAATAGCGGAGCGCGAGACCAAAGGCGAAGGGGGGCGTGACGGCGAGGCGGACGGTCCGGCGCACGCGCGCTGACCTCCCCTAGAACCGGACGGAGAACGCCCGCTCGCCGCGGGGCTCCTCCCAGGTGACCGTGACATCCGTCACCCGCGCCCCGGGGGGACCGCGGTGGCACCAGGCGATCATACCCTCGACAGTCTCCTGCTCCCCCTCGAAGACCGCCTCGACCTGGCCCTCGCGAGTGTTGCGGACCCAGCCGGTAAGACCGCGCGATCGCGCCTCGTCCTCGGTGGACCCCCGAAAGTACACCCCCTGAACTTTTCCCGAGATCAGCACGCGGGCGCGGGTGCGAGACACGGCGGTTCTTCCGTCAGGCCGCGGCCACGGACAGATGCACTCGCGCCCGGAGGGTGCGGTAGTAAGTGTCGAGAGCAGCATCGGAGATCAGGCGCGCCGCCGAGCGCGCGAGGATGGCGTAAACGGCTCCCCGGGGGATCTTCGCCACGGCCCCGGGGTCGAGGAGAGTCTCCGCCCGGCCCACGCGATCCAGGGTCTGGAGCCCGATGAGAAGCGGCCAGGCACAGGCGAGGCGCAGGCGCCATTCCCGCCGGGGGACCGCGAGCGTGTAGGCCCACCCCTCGTCATAGAGCGCGAGGGTGTTCCGGATCAGACCCAGGAGAAGGGGGCGGACCCTGGCCAGGTTCCGGGGCTGCAGCAGGTCGGTCGGGGTGAGGGCGCCGGCCGCCAGCATCCTCTCCGGAAGATAGCACCGGCCGATCTGGAGGTCACGCGGCAGGTCTCGCAGGATGTTCGTCATCTGGAGGCCCTGGCCGAACCGGACGGCGCGCCGGCGCATCGCCTCCCCATCCCAGCCGGCCAGCGCCGGCCGATGCGCCAGGTGGATCTCGGTCCAGAATTCCCCCGCGGACCCCGCCACCCAGTAGGTGTAGCGGTCCAGGTCTTCCATGGTCTGCAAGGCCAGCACCCGCCCCTCCCCCTCGCCGGGAAAGGTGCTCAGGTCCATTCGCATCCCCTGGGTGATGGCGAGGAGGACCCGGCGGATCGCCGCCCGGTCGCCTGATGGCAGGGCTTGGTAGGTGCCGAAGGCCTCGGGGAGCTTCAGGAGGAGAATCCGCTCGGCCGGATTCTGCTGGTGCGCGGCGAGCGCCGCCGGCAGGCGACCCAGGCCCGCCGCGGCCCCGGCCAGGAAGGCATCCCGCAGCGCCTCCAGGTGCATCAGCCGGTCGGCCGGCCTGAGGAGCCGCGTGTCCGCGATGGTGTCGGCCGCGCGGGCGAAGAGGTATGCCAGCCCGACCGGCTCCCGGACGCCCCGTGGCAGGATCCGGAGGCTCAGATAAAAGGACCGGCTGACGGGCTTCAGGAGAGGGCCCAAGAGAGCGGCCGGCGGCTCTGCCATGACTCACGAGATCCTAGGCTTTGAGGTGGCGCGCGAACCAAGCCAGGGCCCGCCGCCAGGCGTCCTTCGCCGCGTCGGCCCGGTACGAGGGCCGGTAATCGGCAAAGAAGGCGTGGGGCGCCCCGGGGTACACGACGAACTCGGCGGTCTTGCCCGCCTCCTTGAGTGCCGCCTCCATCTTCCGCACGTCGGCCACGGAGATCCCGGTGTCCGCCTCCCCGTACAGCCCCAGGACCGGACAGGCCACCTCCGCGGCCAGGTCGAGCGGATCCTTGGGATGCAGATCGTCCTTCTGCGGGGAGGCGATCCGCCCGTACCAGATCACGGCGGCATCGAGCTCCTTGTAGGTGGCAGCGAAGAGCCAGGCGACCCGCCCGCCAAAGCAGAACCCCGTCGCCCCGACCCGGTCGGCGCGGGTGTACGGTTGCCGGCGGGCAAAGTCGGCGGTCGCCGCCAGGTCCTGGAGCACCTGGCGGTCGGAGATCTTCCCGACCACCTCGCGCACCTTGCCGAAGTCGCTCATCTGCGCGACCCCCTCGCGCGAGAACAGGTCGGGAGCGAAGGCCAGGTACCCCTCCCGGGCAAAGCGGCGGGCGACATCCCGAGTGTGCTCGTGCACGCCGAAGCCCTCATGGATGACGATGACCACGGGATGCCGGCCGCCCCCGGCCGGCCGGGCCTCATAGACCGGAATGCTATCCGTCCCGCTCCGGACCTTCTGGTCAGTGGTGATGAGCCCCCCGCTCGGCGTCCTGATGACCTGGGCCGAGACCGGCCCCGCCGCCAGGGCGAACCCCGTCGCCCCCAGCCCGACCACGAGCCGCCGCCGCGTCACGTTCACCCGCTCCCCCCGCCGTCGCTCACGCATCCCTGTCCCTCCCGAGGTGAATGGCCCCCTTCCGGGCCGCCCCGGCGTCGCGCCAAGGCAGTCATCATAGCAAACCGCCAGGACCGGCGTCAGGTTCCCATCTCCGCCAGCGTGGCGATGACCAGGCGGGCCACGCCGGCCATGAAGGCGTAATCCAGCGTCTCGGGCAGGTCGGTGGACTGATGGTAGTGGGGGTTGCGGAGGAAGGAGGTGTCGGTCAGCATCACGGCCGGGTAGCCCCGGTCCCAGAACGGGGCGTGGTCGCTCCAGCGGCTCGGGGGGAGGAGGAAGCCGCGCAGCGCGACCTGGTGGGTCAGCAGGGGCAACTCCGGGACGTGCGCCCGCGCCGCCTCGAGGCGCTGGAGGAGCGGCCGGGCCCGGCGCGTCCCCACGGCCGCCAGGAAGTCCCCAACGGACGGGACGGGCCGGCGCAGTTGCGGCAGGACGGCCTGGCTTCCGGGACGGTGGTCAGTGTAGCCGACCATCTCCAGAATAAAAACGCCCGCGTACCGGCGGCGGCCCCACCAGGCGCGGCGGGCGAAGTGGCGGCTCCCGTGCCGGTACCGGTCGAACCCGACCTGCGGCTCTTCGAGGGTGAACCCCACGAACTCGATGGGAGCGGCCAGGCG
>JAHFDC010000036.1 GCA_023249205.1 Candidatus Methylomirabilota bacterium | reverse complement strand
GCCCCCGTAGCGGAGGGGGGGCCCATCGGCTCTTGGCCGATGGGGGGAACCACGGGAGGGTTCCCCACGGGGGCCGGGGGCCGGGGCGGCGCCGGCGACAGGACCGGGGCTTTGTTACTTTGATTCTGTCGTTTGTATTAGGGGGGGAGGATGGCGCGCGCAGGAAGGGTCCACCGAAAGACGACCGAGACCGATGTCCTGGTCGAACTCACCCTGGATGGGCAGGGGCGGTCCCAGGTCGAGACGGGCCTCCCCTTCTTCAACCATATGCTGGCCCAGATAGCCCGCCACGGGCTCTTCGACCTCACGATCCGGGCGAAAGGCGACCTGGAAGTGGACCCCCACCACACCATGGAGGATGTCGGGCTCGCCCTGGGGGAGGCCTTCGAGCGGGCGCTCGGGGGGAAGGCCGGCATCCGCCGCTACGGAGAGGCTACGGTCCCGATGGATGACGCCCTCGCGTGGGTCGCAGTGGACCTGGGCGGCCGACCCTACCTCGTGTACCAGGCCGAGAGGCTCACGGGGAAGATCGGGGAGTTCGACGCGCTGCTCCTGAAGGAGTTCTTCCGCGCGCTGGCGACGGCCATGAAGGCAAACGTGCACATCGGTCTCCGGTACGGGGAGAACACCCACCACATGGCCGAGGCGATCTTCAAGGCAGCCGCCCGGGCGCTGGGGGATGCGACCGCGCTGGATCCCCGGGTCCCCGATGTCCCCTCCACCAAGGGGAGCCTCTGAGGCCATGATCGCCATCATTGACTCGGGGATCGCCAACCTCCGGAGCGTCCAGAAGGGCTTCGAGCGGGTGGGCCACGAAGCGAAGGTCGTGGAGGACCCCCGGCTCCTTCCGGAGGCGCGGGGAATCGTGTTGCCCGGCGTGGGGGCCTTCGCCGACGGGATCGCGAAACTCACGGCCGCCGGCTTCATCGAGCCCCTGCTCCGGCAGATCGAACGGGGCAAGCCGGTCCTGGGGATCTGCCTGGGCCTGCACTTCCTCTTCTCCGAGAGCGAGGAGTTCGGGCGGCACCGCGGCCTGGACATCCTCCGGGGGCAGGTGGTTCGCTTCCCGCCGGAAGGGCCGGCATCGCCCGGGAGGCCCCCCGCCCCCCTGAAGGTCCCCCTCATCGGCTGGGTTCCCATCGAGATCGTGAGGGAGGCGCCGCTGCTCCGCGGGATCCCGGACGGGAGCCACTTCTACTTCGTCCACTCGTACTACGTGGCCCCGTCGGACGCAGGGGTCGTGGCCGCCACGGCCACCTACGGCGTCCCCTTTGCGGCGGTCATCCGGCGCGAGAACCTGATGGCCACGCAGTTCCATCCCGAGAAGAGCCAGACCCTGGGGCTCACCCTCCTGAGGAACTTCGGCGACCTGGCCGCGCGATGCTGATCATCCCGGCGATTGACCTCCGGGGGGGGCGCTGCGTCCGGCTCCTCCAGGGGGACCCGGCCCGGGAGAAGGCCTACAGCGACGATCCGACCGCAGTGGCGGCGGCCTTCGCAGCGGCCGGGGCGCGGCGGCTGCACGTCGTGGACCTGGACGGGGCTTTCGGGGCCTGGAGCGGTAACCGTCCCCTCATCGCCCGGATCGCCCGGGATGCGGGACTGTCGCTGCAGGTTGGAGGGGGGCTCCGGCGGCTCGGCGATGTGGAGGCGATCCTCGAAGCGGGGGCGACCTGGGCCATTCTGGGAACCGCGGCCATCGAGGACCCGGCGCTCGTCCGGGAGGCGGCGGCGCGGTTCCCCGGGCGGATCCTCGTCGGGATTGACGCACGGGAGGGGCGGGTCGCGGTCCGGGGGTGGCAGGCGGATACGGGGCGCGATGCCGCGGAGGTCGCGGCGGAGGCGATGGCGCTCGGCGCCTCCGGCGTGATCCACACCGATATCGCCGCCGACGGGATGCTCACCGGCCCGAACCTGCGTGAACTGGAACGGGTGGCGGCGGCCGTCAGCCTCCCCGTCCTGGCCTCGGGCGGGATCGGAACCCTCTCCCATCTCGAGGCGGTGGCAGCCCTGGCCCCTCGTGGGGTGGCGGGGGCGATCCTTGGGAGGGCACTCTACGAGGGGACCGTAGATTTGGGAGCGGCCATCCGCCGGTTCCAGGGTGGGGCGTGACGTGCTGGCCAAGAGGATCATCCCGTGCCTGGACGTGAAAGACGGGCGGGTGGTGAAGGGGGTGCGGTTCGTGGACCTCCGGGATGCCGGCGACCCGGCCCAGGCGGCCGGCGCCTACGATGCGGCCGGCGCCGACGAATTGGTCTTCCTGGACATCACGGCTTCGCACGAGCGGCGAAAGATTCTCCTGGAGGTGGTCCGGCGGACGGCCGAGCGGGCCTTCATGCCCCTCACGGTGGGGGGCGGCATCGCCTCGCTCGAGGACATCAGGGCGCTGCTGCTGGCCGGCGCGGACAAGGTCTCGCTGAACACGGCCGCCGTGCAGGGTCCCGACCTTCTCCGGGAGGCGGCGGAGCGGTTCGGGAGCCAATGCATCGTGCTCGCCATTGACGCCAAAGCGCGCCCGGGCGGGGGCTGGGAGGTCTTCATCCACGGGGGGCGGACGCCCACGGGTCTGGAGGCGGTGGCGTGGGCCTCGCGCGGGGCGGCGCTCGGGGCCGGCGAGATCCTCCTGACGAGCATGGACCGGGACGGGACGAAGGACGGCTACGATCTGGCGCTCACCGCCGCCGTGGCGGGCGCTGTGCCGGTGCCGGTCATCGCGTCCGGCGGCGCCGGGAAGCCGGAGCACCTGCACGCGGCCCTGACGGAGGGCGGGGCGGACGCGGCCCTCGCGGCCTCGATCTTCCACTTCGGGGAATTGAGCATCCCTGAGGTGAAGGCGTACCTCCGGGAGCGGGGGGTCCCGGTGCGGCCCTAGGGGAGCGGCGTCGCCCCGGGGAGGCCGGGGCGCGAGGGAACCACCGCGCGGGGCCGCCGGGCCTCCCTTCGAGAGGATGGGGAGAGGATGGACGATCTCCTGGCCAGGCTGACCTTCGACGCGCAGGGCCTCATCCCGGCCGTGATCCAGGACGACGGGAGCGGCGACGTCCTCATGGTCGCCTACATGAACCGGGAGGCCGTGGAGCGGACCCTGCAAAGCGGCCTGACCCACTTCTACAGCCGCTCCCGCGAGCGCGTCTGGCAGAAGGGGGAGATCTCGGGCCACCTCCAGCGGGTCCGGAGCATCCACCTGGACTGCGATGCCGATGCCCTCCTGCTCCGGGTGGAGCAGGTGGTGGCGGCGTGCCACACGGGAAACCGGTCCTGCTTCTTCACGCGGATCGAGCCGGGCGGGGCCCTGAAGGAGGAGGCGCAGGCCCGCTTCGACCCGGCCGAGGTGTACGGGGGGCTGCCGGCCGTCCTCAAGCGGATTTTCGCGACCGTCCGGGACCGGAAGGCCGCCGCCCCCCCCGGCTCCTACGTGGGGGGGCTATTCGCGGCGGGCCGGGAGCGGATCCTGAAGAAGATCGGCGAGGAGACGACTGAGCTCCTGCTGGCGGCTCAAGCGGGGGAGCGGGAGGCGATCCGTTACGAGGTGGCGGATCTCTGGTTCCACACGCTGGTCCTCCTGGCGGAGTGCGATCTGGGCCTGGAGGAGGTGGCGGCGGAACTGGCGCGGCGCGAGGGGAAGCGCAAGCCGGAGTACGGGCCACCGGCGGGGGGGTAAGAAGGGTGCCGGAGTGCCTCTTCTGTCGGATCGTGGCGAAGGAGATCCCCAGCAAGACGGTGTACGAGGATGGGGAGATCTACGCCTTCGAGGACATCAATCCCCAGGCTCCGGTCCACGTCCTGCTGGTGCCGAAGAAGCACCTGGCCCATACGCTGGATGTGACGGAGGCCTCGGCGCCCCTCCTGGGCCGCCTCGTCCTGGCCGCGAACCGCATCGCCCGGGAGAGGGGGGTGGCGGAGAGCGGGTTCCGCCTGGTCGTGAACACGAACCGGGAGGGGGGGCAGGTGATTTTTCATCTCCACCTGCACCTCCTTGCCGGCCGGCCCATGGAGTGGCCGCCGGGCTAGGTGCCGAGATTCTGGTTGACAGCGGAGCCGTCCCCAACCTATATTTAAGGCGATTCATTGGCGTGCTTTACTGACCGGCGAAACCCTTTGGATCCGCGGGTTGTTTGCCCCAGGAAACAAAGGGTTTCGCGTCTTTGTGTGTATCTTTGGCTCCCATGGAGAGGGAGGTGGATCGGTTGACCAGCGTCGTGGTAAAGGAGGACGAGAGCTTCGAGACCGCGCTTCGCCGGTTCAAGAAGCAGGTCGAGAAGACGGGTCTCCTCTCCGAGCTCCGCAAGCGGGAGCACTACGAGAAGCCGAGCGTCCGCCGCAAGAAGAAGGCCCTCGCCGCCCGCAAGAAGATGCTGAAGAAGATGCGGTTGATCCAGGGGCCCTGATGGGGCTCCGGGCTCGGCTCGATGCCGACCTGAAGCAGGCCCTGAAGGCGGGGGAGAAGATCCGGGCGTCGGCCATCCGGATGCTCCTCGCCGCCGTCCAGACCCGGGAAGTGGCGGAGGACCGGCGCGGCGATCGCCGGGCGCCCCTCCCCGACCCGGAGGTCCTCCAGGTGATCGCGAGTGCCTGCAAGCAGCGCCGGGACTCCATCGAGCAGTTCCGGGCCGGCGGGCGGCAGGACCTGGTGGCGAAGGAGACCGCCGAACTGGCCATCGTGGAGGCCTATCTCCCCCGGGCCCTCACGCCGGATGAACTGCGCGCCGAGGTGGCGGAGGCGATCCGGGCGACCGGTGCCCGCACTCCCCGGGACATGGGGAAGGTGATGAGCCACCTGATGCCCGCGCTGGCCGGAAGGGCCGACGGGAAGGTTCTCAGCGAGATGGTCCGGGAGGCGCTCGGGACGACCTGACGGAGGGCGATGGGCGCGATCCTGGCCGGCGTGTCGGTGCGTGGCGTCTGCGTGGGACTCCTCTCGGAGTCCCTCGTTTTTTTGGGCCGGCTCGCCTCGCCCGCCACCTCCCTTTCGGATGCTCTCCGAGTCTCTCCATGGATGCACACGCCCTGAGGGTCCTGGAGTTCCCCGCGGTCCTCGCCCGCCTCGCGCGGGAGGCGGCGACCCCCCTGGGCCGGGAGGCGGCAGAGGCCCTCAGCCCGGGGACAGACCCGGCTGCCATCGCGGATGCTCTCGACGCCGTCTCGGAGGCCCGCGAGGCGTTGCTTACGACGCGCCTCCCGATGGAGGGGGTCCACGACATCCGGGAGGCAGTCGCGGCGGCGCGCATCGCCGGGACCTGGCTGGATCCGGTCACCCTGGGGGAGATCGCCTCCACCCTCGAGGCGGCCCGCCGGCTCCGGGCGGCCGGAGCCGCGCTCAAGGGCTCCTGGTCTCGCCTCAAGGCTGCCACGCAGCGGCTCATCCCGCCGGCCGACGTCCTGGCCGACCTCACGCGGTGCCTGACCCCGGACGGGGGCATCGCCGATGAGGCCAGCGCCGAACTCAAACGGCTCCGCAAGCGGGTGGCCGCCCAGCGGGAGGCGATCCTGGAGGCGCTCCAGGGGTTCCTGAAGGGGGCGACCGGCCAGGGGGCCCTGGCCGATCGCTTCGTGACGCTCCGCAACGACCGGTACGTGATTCCGGTGACCCGGGAGGGGCGGGGCCGGATCCGGGGGGTCGTCCAGGACCAGTCGGCCAGCGGGGAGACGCTCTTCCTGGAGCCGGAGGCGGTGGTGGAGGAGAACAACCGCCTGCGGCTCCTCCGGAAGGCCGAGGAGCGGGAGGTCCGGCGGATCCTGATACGGCTCACCGCTCTCGTCGGCAAGGAGGCGGGGGTAATCGAGGCGATCCTTCAGGCCCTGGCCGCCTTGGACCTCCTCCTGGCCAAGGCACGCCTGGCCGACCGGTGGAAGGCGGCCCGCCCCGCGCTGGCCGCTGACGGGCGGCTGATCCTGCGCGGCGCCAGGCATCCGCTCCTCCTCGAGCAGGTGCCTCCATCCGAGGCGCCGGCCGTCCCGATTGATATAGAAGTGGGGGGCCGCTTCCGGGTCCTGGTCATCACGGGACCCAACACGGGAGGCAAGACCGTTGCCCTGAAGACCGCGGGCGTCCTCACCCTCATGGCCCTCGCGGGCCTCCACGTCCCGGCCTCTCCGGATTCGGCCGTCCCGGTCTTCGACGCCGTCTTCGCGGACATCGGGGACGAGCAGAGTATCGCGCAGAGCCTGAGCACCTTCTCCTCCCACATCGGCCAGATCGCCCGGATCCTCGGTGAGGCCACGGGCCGCTCCCTCGTTCTGCTGGACGAACTGGGGGCGGGGACTGATCCCGCGGAGGGGGCGGCGCTCGGCGTGGCGGTCCTGGAGGCGCTCCTCCGGCAGGGCCCGGCCGTCATCGCCACGACGCATCTGGAGGCGGTCAAGATCCACGCCGCCCGGGCGGCGGGGATGGAGAATGCCAGCGTGGAGTTCGACCTGGAGACCCTCCGGCCCCTGTACCGGCTGAGCCTCGGCGTGCCGGGGCGCTCCTTCGCCCTCGAGATCGCCTCGCGCCTGGGAGTGCCGGGGCCCATCGTGGACCGGGCGCGGGAGATCCTGGGCCCGAGCGCGCTTCGCGCCTCCGACCTTCTGGCGGACTTGGCCTCCGACCAGCAGGCGGCGGCGTCGGCCCGCCGGGAGGCGGAAGGCCTGCTGGCGGGGGCGGCGGAGGCGCGGGAGCGGCACCAGAGCCTCTGGAGCGAACTCCAGCGGGAGGCGGCCACCCTCAGGCGTCAGGCCCGAGCCGACGCCGAGGCGGCTGTGGCGGCCGCGCGGGGGGAGGCGGAGCGCCTGGTCGCCCGCCTCCGGGGAGCCGGCGCCGGCCGGGAGGCGATCAAGGCCTTCCAGCGCGACCTGGCGGATCTGTCGCAGCGGGTCACGGAGGGGGTCGCGCCACCCCCAGAGGTCTCTCCGGCGCCGGCCCTCAGGCCGGGCCAGGCGGTCCTCCTGCCGGCCTACCGGCAGCGGGGGACGGTACTGGAAGAGGTGTCGGCCGACGGCACCGTGGCGGTGCAACTCCCGGTGGGGAAGGTCCGGGTCCCGGCCGGCCAGGTCCGCCCGGCGGACTCCGAGGAGGAGCCGGCCGCCGTGGCGGCGAGACTCCCCGCCGTGGGGGACCTCCCCCTGGAGCTCAACCTCCTCGGGGAGCGGGTGGAGGAGGCGGTGCGAAGGGCCGAGCAGTACCTGGAGGATGCCTTCTTGGTCGGGGCCACCCGGGTCCGGATCGTCCACGGGAAGGGGACCGGGGCGCTGAGGCGGGCGATCGCCGATTTGC
>JAHFDC010000189.1 GCA_023249205.1 Candidatus Methylomirabilota bacterium | reverse complement strand
CCCCGAGGAATCCTCCACCACACGCGCGGCCCCGAGGTGGCGAGCCAGGCTCAGGAGGACAGCCGCGCCCCGGTCCTTGAAGGAGCCGGTGGGCGCCAGGAACTCGAGCTTGCAGAGGACGTCCGCCCCGTCCCACCCGAGGGGAAGGAGGGGGGTCATCCCCTCACCCAGGCTCACGGCCGCCTCCGGGCCGGGGAGCGGGAAAGCCTCCCAATAGCGCCAGAGGCCGGGTAGGCGCTGGGCGAGGGCCGCGCGCGGGAACGGCCGGTCCTGCCGGGACTCGAACGGCCCGCCGCATTCGCAGCGCCAGCGTCCGTCAGTGTACGCGGCGCCGCGGCCGCAGGCTGCGCAGGCAAGGTCGGGCATGGGCGGACCGCGCGGGAGGCGCGGCTAGTAGCGCCGGAGGGTAGGGTCCACCTGCCGCGCCCAGGCCTCGATCCCGCCGCGGAGGTTCACGGCCTTCTGGAATCCCTGCTGCCGGAGGTACTGGACGACCATGGCGCTCCGCTGTCCCACGTGGCAGTACACCACCACCTCCTCCTCCGGGTCTAGCTCCAGGTAGCGGACCGGGATCTCCCCCATCGGAATGTGCCGCGCCCCTTCAAGGTGGCAGAGGTTCCATTCCCACGGCTCCCGGACGTCCACCAGGGTGACCTTTGCCCCCGAGCCCAGCTTCGCCTTCAGGTCGTCGGCCGTGATTTCCATGCAATCCCCCATCTGCTCTCAGGGACCCAGAGCCGCCAGGCCCCGCACCAGCATGTAGCCACCCCCGAGGAGCAGGAGACCCATGAGCGCCTGCTTCAAGTGCCGCTCCGGGACGCGGAGGACCCCCCAGGCTCCCACGTGTGCACCGGCGACGCCGGCCAAAACCAGCGGGATGGCCCGGCCCGGATCGAGGTTCCCGAGGCCGTAGTGGGCCAAGGCACCGGCCAGAGCCGGACCCACGATCGCCACCAGGGAGGTCCCCACCGCAACCGGGAGCGGGGTCCCCATCACGAAGACCAGGAGAGGCACCAGCAGCCAGCCCCCCCCGAGCCCCAGCACCCCCGAGATGAACCCGACCCCGCCACCGAGCAGAAGCCCGCGGACGGTGTCCCCCCGCAAGACATGGTCAGTCCCGCCGTCCCGGCGCCGGCGCCAGACAAGATAGGCCCGCGCTCCCCCGACGGGAAGCCCGTCCGGCCGCCGTCCACGATGCGGCTCCCGCCGCAGGAACAGGCCGGCGCACGCCGCGAAGGCGAGGCCCGCGAAAGCCACCTCCAGGAGGGCAACCGGCACGTGGCTGGCGGCCAGGGAGCCGAGGGGGGCTGCCGGGGTGGCGCCCCCGGCTACTGTCGCGGCGAGAACCCAGTCCACGGTCCCCTGCCGCACGTGGCTCCAGGCGCCCATGGCGGCGACGCAGACGATGTACAGGAGGCTAATCCCCACCGCCTCCCGGATGGGGATCTGCAAGGCACTGAGCACGGGAATGAGAACGAACCCGCCGCCGACGCCCAGGAGCCCCGAGAGGACGCCGGTGAGGCCCCCGATGAGGACCAGCTCCAACAGGAGCATTCCCGCGCCTCCCGGAGCAGGGGATCCGCGCCCGAGACCCGGGTCCGCTCCGCCACCGCACGGGATGGGGGGGCGGCCGCCTTCCGGCGCCCGGATCGCCTCTCGCAGGGGCCGCGACCCCCGGATTGTGGTCCCCCCGGGGGACCTTTGTCAACGGCGACCCCGGTCGCCGCCCCCCCCGGGCGGACCACCCCCCGACGGACCCGGCAGCCAGCCGCCGCCGGCTCCTCCCTTGACATTCTCGCCATGCGGTACCATAGTATTGTACCAACCGGTTGGTTCATGACTTGCAAGAGGGCCGTTTCGGGGGACCAGGTGGCCGGACGCGCTACAGGGACAAAGCGGGAGCGCATCATTGACGCCGCGGCCCGGCTCATCCATCTCCGGGGCTACAACGCCACCAGCATCGAGGACATCCTCCGGGCCACCAGGGTCGGCAAGGGCAACTTCTACCATTACTTCGCGAGCAAAGAGGAGCTAGGGTTCGCGATCCTCGACCGCCAGACCGCGCGGTTTGCGGAAGGGGTTCTGCGGAAGGCGTTCGGGGGGGACCAGGACCCCCTGGAGCAGATCAACGCATACCTCGACCTCCTTCTTGAGGGAGCCCGGAAAGCCCGGTGTAGGGGGGGCTGCCTTATGGGGAACCTGGCTCAGGAACTCAGCGACACCCATGAGGGATTCCGCCGGCGGCTGGCTCGCGCTTTCGAGGCCTGGCGGGCGTTTCTGGAGGGGAGACTGCATCGGGCCCGGGAGAAGGGGCGCCTGGACCCGCAGGCGGACCCCGCGCGCCTCTCCCGGTTCCTCCTCGCGGAGATCGAGGGGGCCATCCTCCTGGCCAAGGTCAGGAAGGACGCCACCGTCCTGGCCGACTGCTTTGACGAACTGAAGGCCCACCTGGGGGCGTGGAGCAGGGCGAGGCAGCGCCGGGTGCACCCGGGCCCCCCACGCCGCGCAACGAACGGCGCCGACCGGCGTCTAAAGGGCCAGAGACCATGAAGAGAGCGAGACGGCTAGCGAATCGCCAGGGACGGAGCGCGCCTCCCGCGCCACGCGGGCGCGCCCGGGGCGCCCGGACGCGGCTCATCGCGGGCGGCCAGCGGCACGGGCTGCGGAGGCCGCGCCCCTTACACCGACCGCCGGCTGGAGCCTCCCGGGACGGAGCGGGGAACGGCACCCAGGCTGCCCACTCCAATTCCCCCGCACCGTCAGCGCCAGGAAAGGTGCGCGAGATCCCGACAATTGTTGAGTACAGCGCCACCAAGCGCCCCGCCAACCAGTACCCGAAGCGGATCGTCTCCCCGCCGCGCCCCCAGTCCTGCTGCGTGAGCGGGATGGAGGCCCTGGGCAAGCCGCGCCGGGAATCCGGCTGGTTCTACGTCTATAAGCGGTGCCACACCTGCGGTTTCACGGTCCGCTCCATCGTCCGCCGCGACCCCGCCGCGGCCAAGATGCCGGCCAAGGCCACCTTCAACTGAGGCCCCTATGCCCGCCCGCCTGGTCCCCGTCGCGTCGGCGGCGGAACCGCGGCCCGTGGCCGGCGGTCCCGTCCCTGGCGGCCTGCTCCTGGATGCCTACTCCCGCGCCGTCACCTCGGCGGTGGAGCGGGTCGCCCCGGCGGTCGTCTCCCTGGAGGTCCGCCGGGCCGG
>JAHFDC010000035.1:6243-7294 GCA_023249205.1 Candidatus Methylomirabilota bacterium | reverse complement strand
GTCGCCGCCGTCAGGCGCGTCCGATCGAGCCGCCGGGCATAGGCGAAGAGGGCCCGGTCCCCTTCCTCCCGGACGGCCCGCAGGATCGGCCGGACGGCGCGCTCGGCAGCCGCCGCGCTCGGCACCCGCCGAGCAGCCCAGGCGCGGAGGAAGCCGCTCTCCGGCTCCCAGGTCAGGTCCAGGAGGCGGACCGGGGCGGCGCCGGGCCGGGCGCCCCTCACCGTCCCCCCTGCTCGATCTCGGCCCGCAGGAGCCCGATGAGCACCCGGATCCGGTGGTACCGGGTCTTCAGGGCCGCCCGGTTCACGATGAGGCGGGCGGAGGATCGCGCGATCTCCTCCACCTCCACCAGGCCGTTCTCCCGCAGCGTGCGGCCGCTCGCCACCAGGTCCACGATCCGCTCTGCCAGGCCCACCAGGGGGGCCAGCTCGATGGAACCGTAGAGCTTGATAATTTCCACCTGGATGCCGCGCCGGGTGAAGTGCCGCTCGGTCACGTTCGGGTACTTGGTCGCGACGCGCAGGGAGGACCACTCCTCCGGCCGCCCGTCTCCCTTCAGGTCCGCCGGCTGGGCCACGACCAAGCGGCACGCGCCGAAGCGGAGGTCCAGGGGCTCGTACAGGTCCCGGCCGTGCTCCAGCAACTGGTCCTTCCCCACGACGCCGAGGTCCGCCGCCCCGTGCTCCACATAGGTGGGCACGTCGGCATCCCGCAGCGCCAGGAAGCGGTACTGCCCGCCGACCTCCTCCGCAATGAGGCGTCGGGAGTCCGGAAAGCCCTCCAGCCCCTTTACCCCGATGGCCCCAAAGAGCGCCAGCGCCTCCGCGAAGAGGCGCCCCTTGGGGAGGGCGATCGTAATGGGCTGTTCCATCTAGTGCTGCTCCAGGTAATCCGGTCCAATGCTGCTAGACCGTTCTGCCGCGGGTCCTGTCGCCGGCGTGCCCCACCCGCGGCTCGGCTGCAATGCCAGGCGAAATTCGTGGGAATCATCCTACTCCCGCACCCTCCGGACATCGGCGCCGAGCGCCGCGAGCCTCTTCTCGATCGTCTC
>JAHFDC010000035.1:0-6233 GCA_023249205.1 Candidatus Methylomirabilota bacterium | reverse complement strand
CGGGCTCCTTGCGGTCGGTCCGGGCGCGGCTAGTGGCGCTCCAAGTAATCTGGCGCAATCCTGACAGACCGTGCTGCCGCGGGTCCTGTCGCCGGCGTGCCCCACTCGCGGCCGGGCTCCGTCACCCGCTCAGCCCCTTCCGCAATGCGCTGCATTGCGAAAGGAGGCCGAGGGGGTCCCACTCCGCCCGGCCGCTCGGGGGCCGCGCGCGGCGCCACCCGCGGCTCGGCTGCAATGCCAGGCGAAATTCGTGGGAATCATCCTACTCCCGCACCCTCCGGACATCGGCGCCGAGCGCCGCGAGCCTCTTCTCGATCGTCTCGTAGCCCCGGTCCAGGTGGTAGATCCGGTGCACGACCGTCTTCCCCTCCGCCACCAGGGCGGCCAGGACGAGCGACGCGCTGGCCCGGAGATCCGTCGCCATCACCGGCGCCCCTCGGAGCCGCGGGACGCCCTGGACGAAGGCGGCCCCCCCCGCGATCTTGATGTCCGCCCCCATCCGGAGCAGTTCATTGACGTGCATGAAGCGGTTCTCGAAGACCGTCTCGGTGATGACCGACCGCCCGTTGGCCACGCTCATCAGGGCCATGAGCTGGGCCTGCATGTCGGTGGCGAACCCCGGGTAGGGGGCCGTCTGGACGTTCACCGCCACCGGTCGTGCTCCCATCCGGACCCGGAGGCTCCCGGGGCCCGCCGTGACCTCCGCCCCCGCCTCCCGCAATTTCCCCAGCACGGCCACCATGTGCTCCGGGGCACAGTCGGTGAGGGTCACGTCCCCTCGGGTGATGGCGGCGGCCACGGCGAAGGTCCCGGCCTCGATCCGGTCCGCGATGATCCGGTGGCTCGCCCCCGTCAGGGCCGGCACCCCCTCCACCGTGATGCTGTCGGTCCCGGCCCCCCGGATGCGCGCCCCCATGGCGTTGAGCAGCGCGGCCAGGTCCTGCACTTCCGGCTCGCAGGCAGCGTTCTCCAGGACCGTGGTCCCCTCCGCCAGCGCCGCCGCCATGAGCAGGTTCTCGGTCCCGGTGACGGTCTTGATGTCGAAGACAATCCGGGCCCCGTGGAGGCGGGGGGCCTTGGCCTCCACGTACCCCTCGCTGAGGTCAATCTCCGCCCCCATCTGCTTGAGGCCGGCCAGGTGGAGGTTGATCGGGCGCGGGCCGATCGCGCAGCCCCCGGGCAGCGAAACCCGGGCCCGCCCGAAGCGGGCGACCAGGGGGCCCAGGACGAGGACGGAGGCCCGCATCGTCCGGACGAGATTGTAGGGGGCCTCGAAGCGACTGACGGCCCGCCCCGAAACGGTCAGGCCCCCCGCCGCGTCTCCTTCCACGGCCGCCCCCATGTGGCGGAGGAGACGGCTGATGGTCTCGATGTCCTTGAGGCGGGGGACGTTGGCCAGGCGGAGGTCGCCGTCCGTGAGGAGACCGGCGGCGATGTTGGGAAGAGCCGCGTTCTTGGCCCCGCTCACCCGGACACTCCCCTCGAGGGGGGTGCCGCCGCGGATCAGGAGCTGGTCCATGGCCACTTGAGGGGGCGCACGCCTACCCGGCCGCCTCACGCCGGGCGAGGCAGACCCGGTCCCGGTGGGCCAGGTCCCTCACGACCGCGTGCACGGCAAGGCCCGGCGATGCGGCGAGCAGGGACCGGACCGCGCGGGCCTGGCCCGCCCCCACCTCCACGGCCAGCCATCCCCCCGGCCGGAGGAGGCGGGGGGCGGCGACCGCCACGGCCCGGTGGAAGGCGAGCCCATCGGGGCCGCCGTCCAGGGCGAGGCGAGGCTCGAAGCCGGCGATCTCCAGCTCGAGCGCCTCGAGGTCGGCGGTGGGGATGTAGGGAGGGTTGGCGACCAGGGCGTCCAGGGCACCGGTCAGGTTCGCCTCGAAGAGGGGGGCGGTGAGATCTCCCCGGAGGAAGGTGATCCGCCCATCCACGCGGAAGCGGCGGGCGTTCTCCGCCGCGACCGCGAGCGCCTCCGGACTCACGTCGGTCGCGACAATGCGCGCCTCCGGGCGCTCGACCGCGAGCGCGATGGCGATGGCCCCGCAGCCGGTCCCGACGTCGGCGATCGTGAGGGGACCTGCGGCGCGGTCCCCGAGACACTCCAGGATCGCCTCGACGAGCGTCTCCGTTTCGGGGCGGGGGATGAGAACGGCGGGAGTGACCGTGAGGGGGAGCGACCAGAACTCCCGGGTCCCGGTGAGATAGGCGACCGGCTCCCGGGCAGCGCGCCTTTCGAGGAGAGCGGCGAACCGGCCGGCCGCCTCGGCCGGGAGGACCTCGAGGCGCCCGTACAGGGCGGCGCGATCGCACCGGAGCGCGGCGGCGAGCAGGCACTCCGCGTCGAGCCGAGGGGTGCTCACCCCGGCGGCAGCGAGCCGCTCGGTCGCCTCCACCACGAGCCCCTCCCCTCTCCTCTTCCCTTTCACTTACGAGACCGCCTTCAGCCGCTCGGCCTGGAAGTGGGCCGTGAGGGGCTCGATGAGGGGTGGAAGGTCCCCGTCCAGGATGGCCGCGAGGCTGTGCAGGGTCAGGCCGATCCGGTGGTCCGTGACCCGGTTCTGGGGGAAGTTGTACGTCCGGATTTTCTCCGCCCGGTCCCCGGTCCCCACCTGACTCCCCCGGTCCTGGTCGATCCTGGCTCGCTGCTCCTCCTGCGCCCGCTCCAGGAGGCGCGCCCGGAGGACCTTCAGAGCCTTGGCCTTGTTCTTGTGCTGCGACTTCTCGTCCTGGCAGGTGACGACCAGGCCCGTCAGGACGTGCGTGATCCGAACCGCGGAGTCGGTGGTATTGACGCTCTGCCCGCCGGGTCCCGTGGACCGGAAGACGTCAATGCGGAGGTCCTTCGGCTCGATCTGGACCTCCACCTCCTCGGCCTCCGGAAGGACCGCGACCGTCACGGTGGACGTGTGGATCCGGCCCGCCGCCTCGGTCTCCGGCACCCGCTGGACCCGGTGCACCCCCCCCTCGAACTTCAGGCGGCTGTAGGCCCCTTTCCCCTCGATCCCCAGGATCACCTCCCGGAACCCGCGCGTCCCGGTCTCGTGGGAGGAGAGGACTTCCACTTTCCAGCGCTGCCGCTCCGCGTAGCGGAGGTACATGCGGAAGAGGTCGGCGGCGAAGAGGGCAGCCTCCTCCCCCCCGGCCCCCGCCCGGAGTTCCAGGATGGTGTTCTTCTCGTCGTTGGGATCCCGCGGGAGGAGGAGGCGCTGCAGTTCCTCCTCGAGCGTGGCCGCCCGCCGCTCCAGTTCCCCGAGTTCGGCCCCGGCTAACGCCCGCAGGTCCGGGTCAATGGTCTCCTTCAGGATCCCGCGGGTCTCGGCCGCCTCCCGCGTGAGTTTCCGGTAGGCCCGGTAGCGGTCCACCAGCGGGCTGAGGTCCGCGTGCGCCTTGGCCGCCCTCTGGTAGGCGGACGGATCCTGGAGCACCGCCGCGTCTCCCATTCTTGCCGTGAGATCCTCGTAGCGGGCCTCGATCTCCTCGAGTTTGTGGAGCCAACCTGGCATGTCTTACCATCCGGGCGCGGGGCCCGGCTCCGCGGATCACTCCGCCGCGGGGGCCGCCTTCTTCACCCCGTACTTCCGCTGGAACCGCTCCACCCTCCCCTCGGTGTCAATCAATTTCTGGCGCCCGGTGAAGAGCGGGTGGCACTTGGAGCAGATCTCCACCCGGATCTGGGGCACGGTGGAGCGGCTGTGAAAGACCTCCCCGCAGGCACAGGCAATGGTGCAGGGGCCATACTGGGGGTGGATCTCCGGCTTCATGCGGCACTCCTTTCCGGCTCCCGGATGATGCCCTGGCAGCCGCGAACGGGTAGTATAGGCGAGCCGCGGGCCGCCCACAACAAAAAAGGCAGCCGTCGTCGGGCTGCCTTCGGCGTCCGGAGAACCGGGCGTCAGGCGTTCATGGCATGCATGAAATCCTGGTTGGTCTTCGACTCCCGGAGCTTCTCCAGCAACAACTCCATCGCCTCCACCACCCCCATGGTGGAGAGGACCTTCCGCAGGACCCACATCCGGTTCAATTCCTCCTGGGTCAGGAGCAACTCCTCTTTCCGGGTGCCGGACCGGAAGATGTCAATGGCCGGGAAGACCCGCTTGTCCACCAAGCGCCGGTCCAGGTGGAGCTCCATGTTCCCCGTCCCCTTGAACTCCTCGAAGATCACGTCGTCCATCCGGCTGCCGGTGTCAATGAGGGCGGTGGCCATGATGGTGAGGGAGCCCCCCTCCTCGATGTTCCGGGCGGCGCCGAAGAAGCGCTTCGGCCGCTGCAGCGCGTTGCTGTCCACGCCGCCTGACAGGACCTTCCCCGAGGGGGGCACGATGGTGTTGTAGGCCCGGGCCAGGCGGGTGATCGAATCGAGCAGGATGACCACGTCCCGCTTGTGCTCGACGAGGCGCCTGGCCTTCTCCAGCACCATCTCCGCCACCTGGACGTGGCGCGTGGCCGGCTCGTCGAAGGTGGAGGAGACCACCTCCCCCTTCACGGTCCGCTGCATCTCCGTCACCTCCTCGGGCCGCTCGTCAATGAGGAGCACGATGAGGACGGACTCCGGGTGGTTCTTGGCGAGGGAGGTGGCGATCTTCTGGAGCAGGATCGTCTTCCCGGTCCGGGGCTGCGCCACGATGAGGCCCCGCTGGCCCATCCCGATGGGGGTGACCAGGTCCATCACCCGCATGTTGATCTCGTCGGAGGTGGTCTCCAGCCGGAAGCGCCGGTTGGGGAAGAGGGGGGTCAGGTTGTCGAAGAGGATCTTCTCCTTGATGAGTTCCGGGGACTCGAAGTTGACCGCTTCGACCTTCAGGAGCGCGAAGTACCGCTCCCCCTCCTTGGGGGGCCGGACCTGCCCGGAGACCGTGTCTCCGGTCGGGAGGTCGAACCGGCGGATCTGAGAGGGGGAGACGTAGATGTCATCCGGCCCCGGGAGGTAGTTATAGTCCGGCGAGCGGAGGAAGCCGAAGCCGTCCGGGAGGATCTCCAGGACCCCCTCGGCGAAAATGAGCCCATTCTTTTCCGCCTGGGCCTCCAGGATCTTGAAGATGAGCTCCTGTTTCCGGAGGCCGCTGGCCCCCACCACCCCGAACTGGCGGGCGAGGGCGGCCAATTCCGAGATGGTCTTGTCCTTCAGGTCGGCGATGTTCATGAGGGCGGCGCGGGGCGCGTCCTTGACCGCTTCTTCGCGTTCTGGCGTCATGCGCGGGTTTCCTCTGTGCTTCGGGGTCTCCTCAGGGGGAGGAGGCGGCCGCATTCCCCGGCGTTACGACCGCCATCCGGCGCGGGGCGGAAAAACAGGTTAGATCCTGCGGGTAGCGGATCGCCGTCCACTGTGTCCAGGCGCGGGGTATTCTGACATCGCGCGATCACGGCCGGGCTATCACCCGACCCTACATTCCGAGAACCTTGGTGGAGGTCGCAGGGGATGCTGGGATGGCTGCCTTCCGGGACGTCCGCAGGGGTGACAGGCTCGAGCGGTTCAAATCATCGGAAGTATAGAAACGGCCATCCACCGTGTCAAGGGGTTTTTTGCTCCCCTCCCGCCTCCCGGAGGAGGGCTTCGGCCAGGTCAGCGACCTGACGGGCCAGACTCGCGAGGTCGCCATCGTTCACGAGGACGTAATCCGCGTGGCGGGCCTTGAGCGCCGAGGGGAGCTGGGCCCGCACCCGCCGCCAGGCCTCCTGCTCGCTGAGACCGCCCTTCGCCCCCAGCCGGGCCACCTGCTGCTCCTCGGGAGCCGTGATCACCACGAGGCGGTCCACGATCCCCCGCCGTCCCCCCTCCACCAGGAGGGCCGCCTCCAGGACGCACAGGAGGGTCCGCCCCCCCTGCCGGAGGGCGTCCACGCGCCGCACGATCTGGGCCGTGAGTGCCGGGTGGACGATCCCCTCGAGGATCCGCCGGGCCTCCGGATCGGCAAAGACGCGCGCGCCGAGCCTGCCCCGGTCCAGCGTCCCGTCGGCGGTCAGCATCCCGGGGCCGAAGGCATCCAGGATGGCGCGGAAAACCTCAGTCCCGGGCGCCTGCAATTCGTGGACCAGAGCATCCGCATCCAGGACCGCCGCCCCCCGCTCCTGGAGCATCCGGGCCACGGTGCTCTTGCCGGTGGCGATGCCCCCGGTGAGGCCCACCACCAGCATCCCTCAGGCCCCCTCCTCTCTCTCTTCCCCCGCAACCGGCCGCCCCCCCTTCAGGATGGGGAGGAACTTCTCGTGCAGGTCCTCCAATTTCGCGACGTAGT
>JAHFDC010000188.1 GCA_023249205.1 Candidatus Methylomirabilota bacterium | reverse complement strand
CCTCCAGGGCCTGGGGGTCCCGGGGGAGAGCCCCGAGGCAGGCTTCCACTTCCAGGTCGAACCGCCGGTTGACGCTGCCCCGCGCCGAATTCTCGCTGAGTTCAGCGTCGAGAGCGGTCTGGATGGCCTGGAGGGTCGCCCGCGCGAGATCCCGATTGCTCCGCACCGCACCCTCCCCGCGGGCTGGCTCTGCCCGCCTCGCCCATGATCCGTTATCAGCGACGACCTGATGGCCGCCCCGGACGATTGAAAGGGATGACCCGATGCCCAGCCCGGTCCCGCTTCCCCTCGCGCGGTTGCAGGAGACCATCGTCGCCTGCCGCGCCTGCCCGCGCCTCACCCGCCATCGGGAGCGCATCGCGGCCACGAAGGTCCGCCGCTACCGCGACTGGGAGTACTGGGGGCGGCCGGTCCCTTCCTTTGGCGATCCGGCCGCGCGGCTGCTCGTCATCGGACTGGCCCCCGCCGCCCACGGGGGGAACCGGACGGGTCGGATCTTCACCGGGGATCGGAGCGGGGACTGGCTCTTCGCCGCGCTCCACCGGTTCGGCTTCGCCAACCAGCCCACCTCGACCCATCGGGGCGACGGTCTCACGCTTCGGGATTGTTACATCACGGCGGCGGTCCGCTGTGCCCCGCCGGGCAACCGGCCGAGCCCGGCGGAGATGAACCGCTGCCGGCCGTTTCTGCTCGAGGAGATCCGGCTACTCGGCCGGATTGAGGTCGTGGTCGCGCTCGGGCGGATCGCTCTCGACGCCTACCTCGAAGCCCGCCGCGCCCTGGGCCAGCCGCTCCCCTCGCCCCGCCCGGCTTTCCGCCACGGGGCCACCTCCCACCTCCCCGGCGGCCCCCTCCTCGTCACCTCCTACCACCCGAGCCAGCAGAACACGTTCACCGGACGCCTGACGCGCCCGATGTTCTACCGGGTTTTCGCCCGGGTGCGCCGCGCCCTGGGGGAAGCGATGTAGTCTCGGCCGCCCGGTGCGGCCCGCGGAGAACATCATAGGAAATCGGGCGCTGGGGCACTCGCCGGAACGCGGGCGAGATGAAGTTGACAATCGGCCCTCGTGCCGATAATATCAGAAGTCCCACCGGGGGAACCGGAAAGGAGAAGCCCATGGGTTCCGAAGGCAGTCCCGCTGAAATTCTGCGCCGCAAGATCCTGGCACTTCCCGGCATCATCGAGAAGGCCCACCGCGTCAGTCCCCACGCCTACTACGTGGGGGGGCGCGAGATCGCTCACTTCCACGGGCCGAATCAGATTGACATCCGCCTGACCCAGGCCGCCCAGGGCGAGGCGCTCGCGCGCGGGCTGGCCCAGCCCCACGCCCACGCCCCCCAGGCCGGCTGGGTGACCTGCCGGTTCCCGGAGCCCCACCTCGTGGAGACCGTCTTCGCGCTGGTGGAGAAGGCCCGCGCTTCGGCCGTCGTCCGCCCCTCTCGCAAGTCGGGGACGTCGGGCACCTCGGGTCGCGCCGCCGCCTAGCGCTTCACGGAGAGCGCAGCCCCCCGCCGCCAGACCTCGGCGGCCTTCTCCCGGAGACCAGCCTCGAGGGCCGCCGCGGGCGTCGAACCCCATTCACGACTGGAGAATCGGGCATCAACCTGCATTCGACGTGACCGTGTCAGACTGCAGCATTCGGCGATGTTTGCGCTATGAGACGGTTCTGCCTCAATGTCGTTCGCCAGGACGGAAGCACGCTGCGGGAGATGGTCCACTGACGAGTGAGAGGAGGACAGCATGAAGAGTCTCGCGAAGGGCGTTTGCATCGTCGGAGCCTTGGCCGTCGTCTTCGTGCTGGGTACGGCGGTGGCGCAGAGCAAGAAAACGGTTTTCGTTGATTCCGGGAAGGCCCAGTTCAAGGACGTCGTCCCGGGGGTCAAGAAGGTCGTTCTCTGGGGCGACCATGATGCGGGACCCTACGGCGCTTTCACGAAGTTCGAGCCAGGGCTCAATAACGCCATGCATACTCATACCAGCGACCTCCGGATCGTCGTGCTCCGGGGCGCCTACGTCTACAAGCCTCAGAACGGCGAGGAGAGGCGGGTGGGCGCCGGATCCTACATCTCCATCCCGGGCGGTGACGTCCATGTGAGCGGTGGCGACCCGAAGGAGGGCGCGCTCTTCTACGAGGAGTCGCCCGGGAAGTTCGACATCAAGTTCCTGGGTAAGAAGTAGCTGGCAGTCGCTGAGCCCGGCGGGCCGTCGTGACACGGCGTTTGCGCGGCAAGCGCCGCCCCACGCGGCCCGCGGCTGAGCGGAAAGGCGTCAGGCGGCCTGCTGCCCGCTGGCCCTTGGCGTGTTGAGAACTGAGAGGGTCAAACCGCGCGAGCACCGTCGGCACTCGCTGCTGAGGAGGTTATCCGGTTCGTCGGGTAGGGCGATAGTGGCGACCCGGAAACTGATCCGCGATCTTTTCTATCTCTTCACGTAGATCGCCGCGCCTTTCTCCCGGAACTCGGCGGCCTTCTCCCGGAGTCCCGCCTCCAGCGCCGCCGCCCCGTCCAGCCCCTTCTGCGCCGCGTACTCCCGCACGTCCTGGGTGATCTTCATCGAGCAAAAGTGCGGACCGCACATGGAGCAGAAGTGCGCCACCTTGGCGGCCTCGGCGGGAAGGGTCTCGTCGTGGAACGCGCGCGCGGTCTCGGGATCCAGGGCGAGGGCGAACTGGTCCTCCCAGCGGAACTCGAAGCGGGCCTTGGAGAGCGCGTCGTCCCATGCGCGCGCCCGCGGGTGGCCCTTGGCCAGGTCGGCGGCGTGGGCGGCGATCTTGTAGGCGATGACGCCGTCCTTGACATCCTTCTTGTTCGGCAGACCCAGGTGCTCCTTGGGGGTGACATAGCAGAGCAGCGCCGTCCCGAACCAGCCGATCATCGCCGCCCCGATGGCCGAGGTGATGTGGTCGTAGCCGGGGGCGATGTCCGTCGTGAGCGGGCCGAGGGTGTAGAAGGGGGCCTCCTGGCAGACCGCGAGCTCCCGGTCCATGTTCTCCTTGATCAGGTGCATCGGGATGTGGCCCGGGCCCTCGATCATCACCTGGCAGTCGTGGTCCCAGGCGATCCGGGTGAGTTCGCCGAGGGTCTCCAGTTCGGCGAACTGGGCCTCGTCATTCGCATCCGCGATGGAGCCGGGGCGCAGGCCGTCGCCGAGGGAGAAGCTCACGTCGTAGGCGGCCATGATCTCGCAGATGTCGCGGAAGCGGGTGTAGAGGAACG
>JAHFDC010000187.1 GCA_023249205.1 Candidatus Methylomirabilota bacterium | reverse complement strand
CAGACGGCCCCGGACCTGGCCGGTCGGGCGCGCAGCAGGGGCCGCGACGTGGTCTGGCACGTGCGCTTCCTGAAGGAGCCGGCCGCGGTCCTCCCAGGGACACGGATGCCCTCCTACCGGCATCTCTCGGAGGATGAGCTCCGGACCCTCGCCGAGTATCTCGTGAGCCTCTGAGGCACACCCCCATGGCGACCCTGCCGGTTCCCGAGGCAGTGAAGCGGCGGCGCGCCGTCCGTCACTTCAAGCCGGACCCCCTCCCGCCAGGTCTCCTGGAAGAGTTACTGGACCTGGCCAACCGCGCTCCCTCCGGGTTCAACCTCCAGCCCTGGCATTTCATCGTGGTCACCGATCCGTCACGGCGGGCGGCGCTGCGGGAGGCGGCGCTCGACCAGGCGCAGGTGGGGGAGGCCCCGGCGACCGTGATCTTCGCTGCCGACCCGGACTCCTGGCACCTTCACCTGGAGGAGGTTCTGGCCATGGGGAAGGCGGAGGGGGCGGTGAGCCCGAACTACGAGCGGCAGCTCCGTCGGACGGTCCCTCCGGCGTTCGCCCTCGGGCCGCTCGGCCTCCTGGGGTTCCTGCGGGGCCTGTTCCTGCCGGTGCGCCGGCTTTTCACTCCGACTCCAACCCTTCCCGTCAGCCGGAGCGGGCTCAGAGCCTACGCCGTCAAGCAGACGATGTTGGCGGCCCAGACCTTCATGCTCGCCGCGGCCGCGCACGACCTGGACACCTGCCCCATGGAGGGGTTCGACGAGGTCCGGGTCAAGCGCCTCCTCGGGATCCCCCGGCGGATGGCGGTCCCGGTCATGGTGACGGTGGGGTACGCGGCGGACGATCTGCCCCCGAAGCCGCCCCGCTTCCCCCTGGAACGCAAACTCCACCGGGAGCGCTTCTAGGGAGCCGCCGGAGGCTTCCCGTGCGTCGGGTGGGGCGCATCAGCCATCTTCGAAGATCTTTACGGCAATCGCTTCAATCTCGTCGGGCCCCAGGCCGCGTAAGCCCGCGCGGTCCCGCCTCGCTTTCCACCCGTTCGTGCGGTATATTGCGGCCGGAGCGTCGTAGTCGGTCCGCTCGGGATCGGCAATCCGTAGTCGCAAGGCCCCGGGCCTCGGAGGATGACCTCATGGAAGATCCGCGGTACCCGATCGGTCGGTTTGTGGCGGAAGCCGACGTCACAGAGGAGAAGCGCGAGCGGTGGATCCACGAGATCGCGAGCGCGCCCGAGAGGCTGCGCGCGGCAGTACGGGGATTGTCGGCGGAGCGGCTCGACACCCCGTATCGGCCCGGTGGCTGGACCGTCCGGCAGGTCGTGCATCACCTGCCGGACAGTCATCTCAACGCCTATGTGCGGTTCAAATTAGCGCTTACGGAACAGGAGCCGACCATCAAGCCGTATGACGAGGCCGCATGGGCGGAGCTGGCGGATGGCCGGACGGCCCCGGTCGAAGTCTCGCTCGCGCTCCTCGAGTCCATCCACCGTCGGTGGGTGCTGCTCCTTCGGTCGTTCCTGCCGGCGGATTTCGCCCGCCCATTTCGGCATCCGGAGATGGGCCGGCTGAACCTGGAGACCTACCTCCAGATGTATGCGTGGCACGGAAGGCACCATGTCGCGCACATCACCACCTTGCGCGAGCGCATGGGCTGGGCCTGACGCCACTTGGCGCCGCAGCCCCTTGACCCTTCGAACCGCATTCCGGCCGGCCATTCTTGGGCGGGAGTGGGAACCGCTGGTGCGACCTGCCAGGGCGCAGCAAGGCACATGACCAACAACCGGTTTCATCCCCTGGTGGCCCGGTGGTTCCGCGAGCGGTTCGGAGAGCCCACGGCGCCGCAGGCCCCTGGCTGGCGGCACATCGCCGCCGGGGCGGACACGCTGATCGCGGCTCCGACCGGCTCCGGCAAGACGCTGGCGGCCTTCCTCTGGGCCATTGACGCGCTGGTCCGGGCCGCCGCGGCCGGTCCTCTCGAGGACCGGACGCGCGTCGTGTACGTCTCCCCTCTGAAGGCCCTGGGCAACGACGTCCAGAAGAACCTCCAGGAACCCCTGGCCGGCATCCGGGACCTGGCGGCCGAGGAGGGCGTCGGGCTGTCCGAAATCCGGGTCCTGGTCCGCACCGGGGACACCCCGGCCCATGAACGGCAGCAGATGACCCGCCGGCCGCCGCACATCCTCATCACGACCCCCGAGTCTCTCTACATTCTGCTCACCGCGGAGGGGAGCCGCCGCTTCCTCGCATCCGCGGAGACGGTGATCGTGGACGAGATCCACGCCGTGGCGTCCGACAAACGGGGGGCGCACCTCGCCATCTCCCTGGAGCGGCTGGACGCGCTGGCCGGTCGTCCCCTCCAGCGGATCGGGTTGAGCGCCACCCAGAAGCCCATCGAGGAGATCGCGCGCCTTCTGGTCGGGACCGGCCGCCTCGGCCCCGACGGGACGCCGAAGTGCGCCACTGTGGACGTTGGCCACCGGCGGCCGCTCGACCTGTCCGTGGAGGTGCCCGGTCAGCCTCTGGGCCCCGTAGCCACGCACGAGATGTGGGGAGAGATCTACGACCGGATCGTCGCGCTCATCTGCACCCACCGCAGCACGATCGTTTTCGTCAACACGCGCCGTCTGGTGGAGCGGGTGGCACACCAACTCACCAGGCGGCTGGGGGAAGGCCGGGTGGTCGCCCACCACGGCAGCCTCTCGCGTCGCACGCGTCTCGAGGCGGAGCGGCGCCTGAAGGAAGGCGAGGTCCCGGTAGTCGTCGCCACTGCGTCCCTCGAGCTCGGCATTGACGTGGGCACGGTGGACCTGGTGTGCCACGTCGGGGCGCCGCGGGCACTCACCACGCTATTGCAGCGCGTCGGCCGGTCGGGGCGTCTGCCGGCCGGCAGCGCGGCCGCGCCCGCCGGAGCCATGCCGAAGGGGATCCTCTTCCCTCTCACGCGCGACGAATTGGTGCAGTGCGCGGCCGCCGTTCGCGCCGTCCGGGCCGGCGACCTGGACCGGGTGATCCTGCCCAGGGCCCCGCTGGACATCCTGGCCCAGCAGGCCGTGGCCATCGCCGCCAGCGGCGAGGTGGGAGAGGACGAACTGTGGGAATTGGTGCGGCGGCCCTACCCGTATCGGGACCTCAGCCGGGAGGATTTTGAGGCGGTGCTCAGCATGCTCTCGGACGGCATCTCTACCCGGCGCGGGCGCCGCTCGGCCCACCTGCACCGCGACCGGGTG
>JAHFDC010000186.1 GCA_023249205.1 Candidatus Methylomirabilota bacterium | reverse complement strand
AGTTCGGCAGGCGGCCCGTGGGGACCTACGACCGGGTGGTCACCGTGGATCCCAGGAGCAGCGGCTGGAGCATACGCTTCGTCGAAACCAGCTTCTAGTGCCGGGCCAACTGACGTCGCCTCACTTTGTTCTCCGACCACCCTGCGGGTGGTGCCCGCGGCGGTCCTCAAGGTCCCAGCACGTACGCCTCCGGCCGCCTCCTCCCTCGGGCCTCGTGATGCTCGTCATTTGGCCCGGCACCCCGGGTCTTGCGTGAGCACGAGGGATCATTCGCTGAGGCGATCATAAGGACTGGGTGAGGGGGCGTCCCCGGAGGAGGGCGGCAGGTCTCCTGCCGCCCGCGGTCTCTCTGGTGGCGCGCCGGGCCTGCCGCCGGAGTATCCGCGCGTCGGAACCTGTTTGACTTCTCGTCCTCGCCGGGGGTATCCTCGCCAAGCCCGTGCGGAGCGGGTCGGGTTCCCACCTCGGGCCGCCGCTCGCGCGGGCCCGGCTGCCTCGTTTCCGATCTCCGGGAGCAGTCTTGAGGAGTTCCGGCCGGGCCCGGATGAGCGTGGATCCTCTCACGATCCATGGAGCAGATCGGGCCGGGGGAGAAAGGAGTCATCGGTGGGCATCGAGTCGCTCATCCGTGACCTGCTAAAGGAGCTGGGCGAGGACCCGTACCGGGAAGGGCTGCTGAAGACACCCGGTCGGGTCGAGAAGGCCTGGGAGTCCCTCACCAGCGGGTACCGGATGGATCTCTCGGAGATCCTGAACGGGGCCGTGTTCACCGAGCAGTACGACGAGATGGTCCTGGTGAAGGACATTGACATCTACTCCACGTGCGAGCACCATCTCCTCCCCTTTTACGGCAAGGCCCACGTGGCGTACCTCCCCAAGAGCAAGATCCTGGGCCTGAGCAAGGTCGTCCGCGTGGTGGAGATGTTCAGCCGACGGCTGCAGGTGCAGGAACGCCTGACCTGCCAGATTGCCGACACGCTGATGGAGGCGCTGGAGCCGAGGGGGGTCGCGGTGGTGATCGAGGCCTACCACCTCTGCATGATGATGCGGGGGGTCGAGAAGCAGAACAGCCGGGCGGTGACCAGCCGCATGCTGGGCCTCTTCCGCGACTGCCCCATGACCCGGAACGAGTTTCTGCAGCTCATCGCCGGCCCCGCCAGATGAGCATGCGGGGCCGGATGACGACTGCGGCCCCGTCCACCGCGAAGGGGCGGGCGTGTGGGATACGCGGGCGTGGAGCGAGGGTCGTGGAGAGGTCGGACCACCAGACCATTAACTAACTATTTGAACTTCAACCACTTGTGAAGCCATCGCCGCACATCCTCACTTGACACGGGGGTGGCGTTTGCTATGCTCAAGCGAGGATTAGCAGGCGACCTTGCTGGACCAATACTGTAGGGAGGCAGGGATGGTGCTTGAGTTTCCGATGGTGGGACCAGATGGGGAGCGCCCCCAGTTCCCGATCGGCACGGTCTCGGCCATGCTCGGGGTCAGCGACCAGACCCTCCGCCTCTATGAGAAGCACGGGCTGGTGAAGCCGGCCCGCCTCGGGGGGGAGCGGACCTACTCGAAGGGGGACGTCCAGTGGCTGATGTGCCTCCGGCACCTCATCCACGCGGAGAAGGTCAGCATCGCCGGCGTGCGGCGGCTCCTGGAGTTCGCCCCCTGTTGGGAGCACGTGGCGTGCCCGCCCGAGGTGCGGGTGCGCTGCCCTGCCCCCCGGAAGTACGCGAAGCCCTGCTGGGAGTTGACGCAGCGGTTCTGTTTCAAGCCCGTGCCTCACTGTGAGACGTGCGGCGTGTTCGCGGTCGGAACGACCGGACTGCGGAGCCCGGGGAGCGAGGGGAGCGTGGCGGCCGGGTAGCGGCCGCGCGAAGCCAAGGCAGCCGCCCCGGGCATCCCCCGCGGGCGTGCGGGGGTAGGGGGTGCGACGTGTGGGGAAAGCAGCGGAACCAGCCGGGGGCCGGGGCGGTCTCTGAGGCCGCGGTCCTCGAAGCCCTCCGGAAGGTGCAGGACCCGGAGATTCACAAGGACCTGGTCACCCTGAACATGATCAAGGACATGAAGGTGGAGGGGGGGACGGTCCGCCTGACGGAGGAACTCACCACCCCCGCCTGCCCACTGAAGGAGAAGATCGAAGGGGATGTCCGGGAGGCGCTGCTGGCGGTCCCGGGCGTCACCCAAGTCGAATTGAAGATGAGCAGCAACGTTGCCACCAGCCGGGTCGCCCCCGAGCGGGCGCCGTTGCCGGGGGTCAAGCACGCCGTGGCCATCGCCTCCGGGAAGGGGGGCGTGGGAAAGTCCACCGTCAGCACGAATCTGGCCGTGGCGCTCGCCGACGCCGGCGCTCAGGTCGGCCTCCTCGATGCGGACATCTACGGCCCAAGCATCCCCCAGATGATGGGGATCCGCGGGGAGGCGCGTAGCAACGGGGGCAAGATCATCGCCTTCACCGGCCACCTGGGAGTCAAGGTGATGTCCCTGGGGTTCTTCCTGCCGGAGGGGGCGCCGGTGGTCTGGCGCGGCCCCATGGTCTCCGGCGCCATCCAGCAGATGCTCCGGGACGTGGACTGGGGGGCCCTGGACTATCTATTGATAGACCTGCCGCCCGGAACGGGGGACGCGCAGTTGACCCTTTCGCAGACCATCCCCCTCACCGGGGCCGTCATCGTGATGACCCCGCAGGACGTGGCGATGAACATCGCCGGGAAGGCCCTGGCCATGTTCCGCCAGTTGAAGGTCCCCATTCTGGGGATCATCGAGAACATGAGCGCCTTCGTCTGTCCGCAGTGCAGCCACGAAACCGCCATTTTCTCCAAGGGCGGCGGCCGACTGGCGGCCGAGCGCCTGGGGGTCACCTTCCTCGGAGAGATCCCCATTGACCCGGAGATCTGCCGCCTGAGCGACAGCGGTGAGCCCCTGGTCGTGGCCGCTCCGGAGTCCGCCTCGGCCGGGATCTACCGGAAGGTGGCCGGGACGCTCGCGGGGCGGATCAGCGTGGCGAGCCTCACCGACTCGCCCGCGGAGAATGTGGTCTTTATCAAGGGACCAGCCCCGGCCCGGTAGGGCCGGGCCGTCCGCCACGCCGATGAAGGATCGTGAGCGTTCCGCCGAAGTGGACGCCCTCCAGGCCCAAGTGAAGGCCCTCGAGGAGGAGGTGTACCATCTCCGCCGCCGCCTCGAGCAGGCCCCCCGGGAGTTCGAGTTCCTCCGGGCGAAGCTCCACGCCT
>JAHFDC010000185.1 GCA_023249205.1 Candidatus Methylomirabilota bacterium | reverse complement strand
GCGTCCGGGGCCTGGCGGTGGGATGGCGAAGCCGTCGGCGGGGGCCCCGGTCCCCTCCCCCTCGGGCCTGGCCCCCCGGTATGGCGTCGGGCTCCATGCCTGAGTGACTTCGCCACACACACGCCCCGGCAGGCTCCTGGCCCGGCCCCCCGGTATGGGGACTGCCACGCCCCCCCCTCCCCGACCCCGGATCACCCGGTCCGGCAAGGCTGCTCGCCCCTTCGGGGGAGAAGCCTCTTGGCACCCAAGTTGCAGACTCCAAATCGGCCAACTATGCGCCCGACCGCCATTTGTGCAGGGAGAGGCTGTCCCTAAGAGGATCCGGAGGCGCCGGCCCGCGGAGGAGATCGCATGTTCCCCAACATCCAGTCCGCTCTCTCTCCTGAACTGAGACTGGTCTTCCAGATCCTCACCCTTCCGGTCTCCTGGATCCCGAAGGTTCAGGCGCCCATCGTCCGCTTCTTCTGGGATTTTTCCTATTCCTGGATGACGACCGTGAAGTTCACCCTCCTCATGCTGCCCGCTATGCTCTTCATCTTCGGCCTGTGGTGCACCATGTGCGCCGTCTATACCCTGCCGTTCCGGGGCGCGCGGGGCCAGTTCATCATCGCGATGCTCACCAACTGGTGGGATAGCGGCCGGGCCGTCGTCTTCTTCTGGGCCGGAATCGCGCGGGCCCTGTTCTTGTCCGTAGGCTGGCTGTGGGGGCTCCTCCGCATTCTGGCCGCCGGGCTGTATCTCGCCATCTTCGAACTGTTCATGCTCCCCTTCTCCCTCATCCGCCGGGCCACGCACAATTCCCTGCAGCCCGGCCTCCCCTGGCTCGCCGTGCTCCTCACCCTCGGCTGGTGCGTGCTGGAGGCGGGGATCTTCAGCTTCACCCTGGCCCCCACCATCTCCGAGATCGCCAGGGACCTGGTGGGGAGCGCCTCCCAGACCTTCCTCCAGCCCATCCTCTTCGTCATGCTCTTCTTCCTCGTCACCGGCAGCTTCGCCTGCATGCACGTCATGGTCGATGCCATCCAGCAGCACAACTGGAAAGACATCATCCAGATGGTGATCGTGGAACTGTTCGTCATGTTCTTCGAGGTCGTCTTCCTCTACAGGGAACTGGTGGACGCCATCACCCCGTGGCTGGCCCAGCAGAGCGGCGGCAAGTTCCAGATGGGAATCGCCGGCGTCCTCTTCATCTCGGCCATGGCCTGGATCGGGGTCCGCGGGATGACCTGGTTCCTCTTCGGCCGGTTCGGGACGCCGACCCTCCTCGCGATCATCTCCCGGCGGGGCGGAGCGGAGATCCCCGCCGGCGGCCGGCCCTCCGCCGAGGCCATCTTCGGCTGGACGAAGGAGATGATCGGCCACGTGAAGAAGGAGATCGGCTGGTTCCACACCACCGGGAAGGAACTCGTCGAGGCCTATGCCCTCCCGCCGCTCCAGGTGATCGCCGCCACGATCAATTTCTTCACGGTCTTCTTCACCGGGCGGCACCTCTTCAACCTGCCCTTGAAGACCCTCCACGCCCTCACCGAAACGGTCGAGGTGCTCAAGTTCTCGGCCGCGCCCCAGGGGCACGCCTCGCGCGGCGCGGATACCCGATAAGGGACCAGGGGGGAACCATGGCACACCGGCTTACCGTCCTGCTCCTCACCACGCTGCTGCTGGGCTCGGGCTGCACCGCCACCCAGCAGGACGAGGCCCGGCTCTCCCTGTTCGTGGGCGTGGACGTCAGCGGGTCTTTCACCCAGACGCCCCACTTCAAGGATAGCCTGCGCTTCCTGTCCTACTACCTCTACGGCCACCTCCACGGCATCGGCGGACTCGAGAAGCCGCGGGCCCTCTTCGTGGGCTCCATCGGAGGGGACACCCCGAACGAGCCTCAGGCCTTCTACCCCATCCCGGCGTTCGAGCGGAAGAGCGCCCGCGAGATCGAGGCCAAACTGACCGAGCTCTTCAGCGCGAAGGGGAACTACCTGACCGACTTCAACGCCTTCTTCCAGCGGATCTCGGAGACCGTGCGGAAGCAGAACTTGGTCCTGGCGCCAATTGCCGTTCTCATCGTCACCGACGGCATCCCCGAGGTCTCTGGCGGGAAGGGACTGAAGACGGTGCAGCTGCCCTACGAGAAGCTCGACGTGTCTTCCCTCGAGTACCTGGCCCGGAATGTCACGGTCCGGATTCTCTATCCGAGCCCCAAGGTCGCCGCGGAGTGGGAGCGGAAGGTCCCCCGGCAGCGGGTGCGGATCTGGCCGGTGGAAGCGCAGGTCATGGGGGGTTGGCGCGAGCAACTGGAGAACCGCCCGAACCTCGAGGACGAGAAGCGCCTCTGGAAGTGGATCCGGGACATCGTGGACCACCGGGCCCGCCGGCAGGCGATCCTCTCGTAACGGTCCGCCCGCGGAGGCAGGCGCGCTCCGTCCCCCGGCACCCCCCCACCCCTCGGGCGGGATAGGCGGCGTCAGGACGGCCTTGCGCGGCGATATCCGGCAGAGGACGCGATGCTAGGACGCTGGCTGCCCTTCCCCCCCCAGGATTCTTCCGCCCTCCCGGAACGCCCCGGGGTCTATGTCCTCGCTGACCAGACGCATCAGATCCTCGCGATTGCGGCCGCGCTGAACCTTCGCGAGGCTCTCCAGGACCTGGCCGCGGCCCCCCCTCTCCCCCTCCGCGACCTGGCCACCCGGTTCTGCGCGGAAGAAGATCCGGAGCCGAACCGTCGGCGGGCCGAGTTGATCGACACCCTTCGCGCCCGCACCGGCGCCTTCCCCCCGTGCAACCGGCGCTACCCCCGGTTTCCCGCGCGCCTCGCAGCCTGGACCCGGCATCCGATCCGCCGGGCGGGGCAGCCGCAGGCCCCCGCCGAGACCCTGAACGTTTCCCGCACCGGGCTGATGCTGGCCCTTTCCAAAGCCCCTCCGCCCGGGGCCATGCTCGGCCTGCAAGTCGAGACCCCCTTCGGCGTCGTGGAGGGGGAGGGCCGCCTGGCCTGGACGGCGCCCAACAAGCCGGACGGGGTCTGCGGCGGCGTGACCCTGCGGCGTCTCCGGACCGCCCAGGATGCCCTGCGCTGGGAGCGGCTCGTCGGATCCCTGGCCGACCTGGTCATGCACGACTAATACAAACGAGATAAATTGTGTGACAGACGGTCCGGGTGGCGCCGGATGCCGCCCCCTGGCCCCCGTAGCGGAGGGGGGGCCCATCGGCTAGTGGCCGATGGGGGGAACCACGGGAGGGTTCCCCACGG
>JAHFDC010000184.1 GCA_023249205.1 Candidatus Methylomirabilota bacterium | reverse complement strand
GTACCTCGACGCGCTGGAGCCGGACGAGATCTGGGCCCTGGTTCTCTACCTGGAATCCCTGGTCACGCCGGAGCGGCGCCACCCCGAGGACCGCCCCCTCCCGGGGGAGGAAACCCTTGGCCAACAGATCGAGCAGGAGCATCTCGGCAAGCACTGATCCGTCCACCCACACAAGGAGGGAGACCATGAAGGCTGCGGCACGGATCGTCCTGGCCGCCCTCCTCGCCCTCGGGGTGATCGTCCCCGCCGGGGCCGAGGGGGAGCGTGAACTCCACGCCGTCAATATTAATTACGAGGGGAATAACGTCTGGGCGCCCGGGACCTACGTGGTGAAGAAGGGAGAGAAGGTCAGGTTCAAGCTCTTCAACCGGGTCAAGGCCGACCCGAACGTGCACGGCTTCGCCATTGACGAGTTCAACGTCAAGGTGGACGTGTACCGGGACAAGCCCGAGACCGTGGAGTTTACAGCCGACAAGGCCGGGCTCTTCAGGATCTGGTGCCACCTGCACCCGGCCCATCTCGCGGGCCAGCTCCTGGTCCTCGAGAAGTAGCGAGGGAGGAGAGCCCCGAAGGATTCCGGGGGTCGCCGCCCCTCAGCGCGGCGGCGTCCCCCGACCGATCAGCACCTCTTGGAGCACCACCGGCTTGAGGGGCCGGTCCTGCCCGTCGCGGGGAACGGTGCCGAGGGCCTGGATGACCTCGATCCCCTCCACCACCTCCCCGAAAACGCTGTGGCGACCGTCGAGCCAGGGAGTGGCCCGGTGGGTGATGAAGAACTGGCTCCCGTTGGTATTCGGGCCAGCGTTGGCCATGGACAGGATGCCAGCCTTGCTGTGCTTCAGCTCCGAATTGAACTCATCCGCGAACCGGTAGCCGGGGCCCCCCGTGCCGGTCCCCAGCGGATCCCCCCCCTGGATCATGAAGTTCGGGATGACCCGGTGGAAGATCGTCCCATTGTAGAGGGGGCGGGTCACCTTCTTCCCGGTCTTCGGGTCCGTCCACTCCTTCGTCCCCATCGCGAGCCCAACGAAGTTCGCCACGGTGTTCGGGGCTTTGTCCTCGTGAAGGCGGATCACGATCGTCCCCATGCTCGTCTTCAGGGTGGCGAACAGGGGCCCGGCGCCTTTGCCCACTTCCTGGGCCGCGGCCAGGACGGGCCCGGCCAGCGCCAGCACCCACCCCATCCCCCACGCGAATGTCCGCACCATCCCCCTCCTCCCGAATCGGCGGGTCTGCCCCGACCGATCCTGCCCGCTCACGGAATTGCCCGCACCGCTCCTCCCGCCTCTTCGCCCTAGACCACCCAGGAAACTCCCCCCGGAGGCCCGGGCGATACCGGCACCCTTCATGCCTCCGGCTCCGGCAGCGGCGGCACGGTCGCGGCGAGCACCTTGAGGATCTGCGTCCAGCGGGCCGCGTCCTCGGGGGTGCGCACCTCCAGAATCCGGACCCCATGAGGGATGTCTCCGGGGCGGCGGGCCGAGGACCCGCACCAGACCACGGTGGTGTTGAGCGCAACGGACCCGGCCGGCGTCTCGATCCGGACCTGGAGCGGCGTCATCAGGGGAAACCGCTCGGGCAGGGTGAGGAGGAGACCCCCGGCGCTCACGTTCCCGGTAAAGCCCGCCACCTCGCGCCTCTGGGCCGTCCCGCCGGTGGCCCGAGCCGTGACGCGGTAGCGGGCCTCGTAGCGGCGAAAGGCCCGCACGCGGCGCTCGGGCTCGCCCCGAGCGGGAACGGCCCGGGTCTGGCTCAGCAACATTTCGACGATGCCGAGGAAGCGGGCCGCCTCGAAGGGCTTGCCCAGGCAGAAGGCGGCCCCGGCCCGGAAGGCCTTCTCGTTGAACTTGGCCGTGTCGCCCGCCGTGAACATCAGGACCGGGATCGGCTTCAAGTGGGGGTTTTCCTTCATGATGGCGCAGGTCTTGTAGCCATCCAGACCGGGCATCATGACGTCCAGGATCACCAGGTCGGGGCGCCGCGCCTGCGCCACCTCCAGCCCCTCGATGCCGGTGGTGGCGGTCACGCTCTCGACCTTCCGGCTGGCAAGCATGTCCTTCAGCAGCTCCAGGAGCTGCTTGTCGTCGTCTATGACCAGGACCAGCGGGTGCTCCCGCGCCGGACGCTCCTGGGGACCTTCCGGGACCAACACGGCCGTCCGGTACGCGCAGTGGGAGGCTTCGTCATCGCAGGGGAGGAGAGGTCCGTAATGGACGGTCTGCCCGCTCTCGGCCAGGGCCCGGATCGCCGTCTTCACCTGAACGAGGGTCTTGACGCCCGGCTGCACGGTGTTCTCGTGCACCCGGATCAGGCAGGTGTGCGTCACGCCCTTCTCGGCCGTCTGGCGCATGTAGTAGTAACAATCGGGTCGAATCACGCGCTGCTCCTGGCGCCGGCCGGGGCCGGAAAATGACCCGGGCATCTTACCCCAGCAGCACGGAGGGGACAAGACCGGACGGTGGCCTCCATCGCAACGGAGAGCAGGAGCGTGAAGGTGGCGATCCGCTCAGGCGCGGGCAGGCAGGAGAACCCGAGGGGCGGGCCTAGAGGCAAGAGTCGGTCCCTCTCCCTCCAGGGGTGAGCCTCCTGGCGCAACCGTGCAGGTCGGAGGCAGCGAGCCACATCGGCGCCGCGGGCCCGATGATCGGGCCGCGCAGCACTCCTTTCCCCTTCGAGGAGGCTAACCTATTGCGAGATCAGCAAATTCTATGCCAGGCGGGAGGGCACCGGGGGGGGGACGGGGACGCTTGGGAGACGGTCACGGAGAGACGTCGGGAGGGGCCGAGAGCGCCCGCTGGCCGGGTCAATGTACACGAGGACGGTCCTCCCCTCCACCAGCAGGAGGCCGTCGGCTTGCCGCATCACCCGGTAGGCGAAGTGCAGGCTGGAGCGCCCCGCGGCGGTCAGGCGGGCAACCGCCCGCAGCTCGTCGTAGAAGCCGGCGGGGGCATGGTAGCGGGTCTCGACCTCGGCCAGGACCGTCTCGTCCTCCACGCGGCGGATCTCCTCCGGACCGAGGCCGCAGGCAGCCCAGAAGGCGAACCGGGCCCGGTCGAAGTAGCGGGTGTAGTTGCCGTAATAGACCCTCCCCTGGGCATCAACGTCGGCGTACTCCACCCGGAAGGTCACGGCCGCCTCCACCTCTGCCACGCTGCCTCCCCGCCCGCTCCGCCGGGCCGGGCAATTGTACCCGGCCCGGGGGCGGAAGCGGAAGTGGCCTTCATGCGGGCCGCGGTGCCCCCTC
>JAHFDC010000034.1 GCA_023249205.1 Candidatus Methylomirabilota bacterium | reverse complement strand
GTGGCGATGTAGGACTCCGGGTTCAGCATCTCCACGTCGGCGTCGGTAACGATCTGGCTGGCCCGCACCTCTCCCGGCCCCGTCGCCTTCAGGGAGAGGGTCTTGGGGTGGTCCACCAGCAGCTTCAGGCGAAGCCCCTTGAGGTTCAGGACGACGTCGGTCACGTCCTCCTTGACCCCCGCGATGGAGGAGAATTCGTGGAAGACGCCGGGGATGCGGAGATGGGTCACGGCGGCTCCCTCGATCGAGGAGAGGAGGACCCGTCTCAGCGAATTCCCCAACGTCAACCCGAACCCCCGCTCCAGCGGCTCCGCGATGAACTTCCCGTAGGTGCTGGTGAGAGTCTCTAGCTCGCACTCCAGCCGCTTGGGCCTCTGGAACCCCTTAAACTTCTGCAGCATCCAAGCCTCCTCAGGCCCGTGCCCCCGCCCGGCCGGCCCGACCCGCCCCCAAGCGGGGGGGCCAGCCCAGCGCCTACTTGGAGTAGAGGGCGACGATGAGATGCTCTTCCACCGGGAGGCCGGCGTCCTCCCGCGTCGGCTCCCTCCGAACCGTCCCCTTCAGCCCCGCCGGGTCCACCTCCAGCCACGCCGGCGTCGGCCGCTTCTTGGCCGCCTCCAGCGCCTGGCGGATCACCACGAGGTCCCGGCTGCCCGGCCTCACCCCCACCACGTCTCCCACCGTGACCAGGGCGGACGGGATGTCCAGCTTCCGGCCATTGACCTCGATGTGGCCATGGCGGACGAGCAGGCGCGCGGCCGCGCGGGAGGGGGCGAACCCGAGCCGGTGGACGACGTTGTCCAGCCGCTCTTCCAGGAGGCGGACCAGGTTCTCACCCGTGACGCCCCGCTGCTGCGTGGCCATCCGGAAGTAGCGGCGGAACTGGCCCTCCAGCACCCCGTAGATACGTTTCATCTTCTGCTTCTCCCGGAGCTGGATGCCGTACTCCGTGCGCTTCACCCGCCGCTGCCCGTGCTGCCCGGGGGCGTACCCCCGTTTGTCAATGGCGCACTTGGTGGTATGGCAGCGGTCGCCCTTCAGGAAGAGCTTGATCCCCTCCCGGCGGCAGAGTTTGCACACCGCGTCCGTGTAGCGTCCCACTGATCCGTCTCCTTTGCCGAGGCGCCCCTCAGCGGCGCCGCCGAGCAGTCGTGCCCTAGACCCGGCGGCGCTTGGGGGCCCGGCAGCCGTTGTGGGGAATCGGGGTGACGTCCATGATGGCCGTGACCTCAAGCCCGGCCGCCTGGAGCGAGCGGATCGCTGCCTCCCGGCCGGCCCCCGGCCCCCGGACGTACACCTTGACCTGCTGCATCCCGTGGGACAGGGCCTTCTGGGCCGCGTTGTCCGCCGCCGTCTGGGCGGCGAACGGGGTGCTCTTGCGCGAGCCCTTGAATCCCACGCTTCCTGCGCTCGCCCAGGTGACCACGTTCCCCGCCGGGTCCGTGATGGTCACGATCGTGTTATTGAAGGTCGCCTGGATGCACGCGATCCCGCTCGCGATGTTCTTGGCGTCCTTCCGGATGGGCCGAGGGCCCGCCCGCCGCCGTCCTCCCGTCATGCCTCGCCTCCCTCACCGGGCCGCGCCGGCTCCCCCCGGCTACTTGGCCGGGGGTGCCGTCGTCTTGGCCCGCTTCACCCCGACGGTCCGCCGCCGGGGCCCCTTCCGGGTCCGGGCGTTCGTGCTGGTCCGCTGTCCCCGAACCGGCAGGCCCCGCCGGTGGCGGAGTCCTCGGTAGCACCCGATGTCCATGAGACGTTTGATGTTCATGGAGACCTCCCGCCGGAGGTCCCCCTCCACCCCGTACTGCCCCTCGATGACCCGCCGGAGCCGGGTCACCTCGTCTTCCGACAGGTCCTTGACCCGCGTGTCCGGGCTCACCTCGGAGTCCCGGAGGATCTTCCGGGACGAGGAGCGGCCGATCCCGTAGATATAGGTGAGGGCCACCTCCAGCCGCTTCTCCCGCGGCAGATCCACCCCCGCGATGCGCGCCACTCCCCCTCCTCCTTACCCCTGCCGTTGCTTGTGGCGGGGGTTCTCGCAGACGATGCGGACCACGCCCTTCCGGCGGATCACCTTGCACTTCTCGCAGATCGGCTTGACCGACGGCCGGACCTTCATGGCGATTCCCCCCTATTTGTACCGGTAGATGATCCGGCCCCGGGTCAGGTCGTAGGGGGAGAGCTCCACGATGACCTTGTCCCCCGGCAGGATCCGGATGAAGTGCATCCGCATCTTGCCGGAGATGTGAGCCAGGACCTTGTGCCCGGTCTCCAGCTCGACCCGGAACATGGCGTTGGGGAGGGGCTCGACAACCGTCCCCTCCACCTCGATCGCCTCTTCCTTCGCCATGCCCCGCCGCTCCTCCATCAGACCTGGGTGAGGATCTCCACCCCTTCCTCGGTGAGCGCGATGGTGTGCTCAAAATGGGCCGAGAGACGCCGATCCTTCGTCACCGCCGTCCAGTGGTCCGGGAGGATCTCCACGTCGGGCCCGCCCGCGTTCACCATCGGCTCGATCGCCAGGACCATCCCGTGCTTCAGCCTCGGCCCGCGCCCCGGCGGCCCGTAGTTGGGGATCTGCGGGTCCTCGTGCAGGGCCTTCCCGATCCCGTGCCCCACGAAGATGCGGACCACCGAGTATCCGTGGGCCTCCACGTGGGTCTGTACGGCGTGGGAGATGTCCGAGAGGTATCCGCCGAGCCGGACCGCGCCGATCCCCCGCATCAGCGCCTCCTCGGTCACCCGGAGGAGCCGGCTCGCCTCCTCGCTCACCTCGCCCACCGGGACCGTCAGGGCGGAGTCGCCATAGTACCCTTCCACGATGGTCCCCAGATCCAGGCTCACGATGTCCCCGTCCTTCAGGCGCCGCTCCGAGGGGAGGCCATGGACGATCTCCTCGTTCACCGAGACGCAGAGGCTGAACGGGTAGTCCCGGTATCCCTTGAAGGCCGGTTTCGCCCCCCGCCGGCGGAGGTACTCCTCCGCAAACGTGTTCAGGTCCAGCGTCCGCACGCCCGGCTTCACCTGCGCCGCCACGGCCTTCAGCGCCTCCGCCACCAGCCGGTTGGCCTTCCGGAGCAGCGCGATCTCCCAGGGCGCCTTGCGCTCGATGTGCCCCTTAATGCCGGCCCCGCCCTTCCGCGCCGAGGAGGCGGCAGATGCGGGTGAAGATGTCATCAATCTCCCCCCGGCCGTCCACCTCCCTGAGGAGCCCGCCCCCCCGGTAGTAGGCCACCAGCGGGGCGGTCTGGTCCCGGTAGACCGAGAGCCGCTTCCGGATCGTCTCCTCCCGGTCGTCCTCCCGCTGAACCAGCGCCCCCCCGCACCGGTCGCACACGCCCGCCCGGCGGGGTGGGGCGTTCTCCACGTGGTAGGCCGCGCCGCAGGTGCCGCACGTCCGCCGGCCGCTCAAGCGCCGGACCACCTCGTCCGGGTCCACCGTCAGGCTCAGGACCGCCGTGAGCGGCGTCCCCAGATCCTCCACGGTCTTCCCCAGGGCCTCGGCCTGGGCGGCCGTCCGGGGGAACCCATCCAGGATGTACCCCCGGCGGCAGTCGGGCGCAGCCAGGCGCTCCCGGATGATGCCGATGACCACCCCGTCCGGGACGAGGGCCCCCTGGTCCATGTAGGCCTTGGCCTCACGCCCGAGGGCCGTCCCGGCGGCCACCGCCGCCCGGAGCATGTCCCCGGTGGACACCTGGGGGATCCCGAGCTTCTCCGTCAGGCGCTGGGCCTGCGTCCCCTTCCCCGCCCCCGGCGGGCCCAGCAGGATCAGCCGCACCGCCCGGCCCCCCGGCCCTCCCTTACCATGTCCGCCCCTTCAGCCGGGTCTTCTTGAGGAAGCCCTCGTAGTGGCGCATGAGCAGGTGGGCCTCGACCTGCTGGACCGTGTCCAGGGCCACGCCCACCACGATCAGGAGCGACGTCCCGCCGAAGAAGAAGGGGACGTTGGTCCACAGGATCAGGGTTTCGGGCAAGATGGAGATGGCGGCAAGGTACATGGCCCCCACCAGCGTGATCCGGTCCAGGACGTTCTCGAGGTAGTCGGCCGTCTTGGGACCGGGTCGGATGCCGGGGATGAAGCCGCCGTACTTCTTCATGTTGTCGGCCACGTCGTCCGGCTTGAAGACGATCGCGGTGTAGAAGTAGGTGAAGAAGATAATGCTGGCGGCGTACAGGAGGAAGTAGAGCCACCTCCCTGGGGCGAGCGCCGCGGTGACCGCCTGCACCATGTCGAACTTGACGAACTGGGCGATCGTGGCCGGGAAGACCAGGATGGATGCGGCGAAGATGACCGGGATGACCCCGGCCGTGTTCACCCGGAGCGGGATGTGGGTGCTCTGCCCCCCGTACACCCGGCGCCCGACCATCCGCTTGGCGTACTGGACCGGTACCCGCCGCTGCCCCAGGGTCATCACGATCACTCCCGCCACCACGGCCACCATCAGCGCCGCGAGGAACAGGAAGACGTAGATGGCCATCTCCCCCGTCCGCAGGAGTTGGAAGGAGGCCGTGATGGCCTCGGGGAGCCGCACGATGATGCCGGCAAAGATCAGGAGGGAGATCCCGTTGCCGATCCCGCGCTCCGAGATCTGCTCCCCGATCCACATGAGGAAGATCGTCCCGGCCACCAGGGTGAGGGTGGTGGTGAACCGGAACCCCCAGCCGGGGTCGGGGACCACGAGCCTCCCGCCGACATCCTGGTGCTCCAGCCCGATCGCGATTCCCAGCCCCTGCACCGCGGAGAGGAAGACCGTGCCGTAGCGGGTGTACTGGGTGATCTTCTTCCGGCCCGCCTCCCCCTCCTTGCTGAGCCGCTCCAGGGCCGGGATGACCACCGCCAGGAGTTGCAGGATGATGGAGGCGCTGATGTAGGGCATGATCCCGAGGGCGAGGACGGAGAGCCGGCGGAACGCCCCGCCTGAGAAGAGATCCAGGAAGCCGAAGAGCGTCCCGCCCACCCTGCTGAAGAGGGCGGTCAGGGCCTCGGCGTCAATCCCGGGGGTCGGGACGTGGGAGCCGATCCGATAGACGATGAGGAGCAGACAGGAATAGAAGATCCGCTTCCGCAGTTCCGGGACCCGAAAGATGTTGACCGCCTGCCCCATCATGCCCCGATCACCACTGCCTTCCCCCCGGCCGCAGCGATCTTCTCCGCCGCGCTCTTGGAAAACTGGTGGGCCCGAACCGTGAGCGCCTTCTGAAGGTCCCCGTCCCCCAGCACCTTCACCCCGTCCCGCAGGGCCGCGACGAGGCCCCGCTCCAGGAGAGCCTGGGGCGTCACCTCACTGCCAGCCTCGAACCGCGCCTCCAGGTCCCGGACGTTGATCAGGGCGTAGGTCTTCCGGAAGACGTTCGTGAACCCGCGCTTTGGCAGCCGCTGGCTCAGGCGCATCTGCCCCCCCTCGAACCAGGGGCGCAGACCCGGCCCGGAGCGCGCCTTCTGCCCCTTGTCCCCCCGGCCGGAGGTCTGCCCGTGCCCCGACCCCGCGCCCCGCCCGACCCGCTTGCGGCGCCTGCGGGATCCCGGAGCCGGCTTCAGCGTGTGCAGTCGCATGCCCATGCATCCCGCGGGGGCGCCTCAGCGCCCGCCCGCCTCCACCCGCACCAGGTGTCGGACGGCCGCCAGCATCCCCCGGAGGACGGGGGTGTCCGCGCGGCTGACCGTCTGCCGGATGCGGCGCAGGCCTAACGCCCGGACCACCACACGTTGACCGCGGGGGTGGCCGATCAGGCTCCGGACCAGCGTGATCCGCACCCGTCCTGGCGCCTCAGCCACTCCCGGCCTCCGCGGTCCCCGCACCGGTCCCGGCCGCCTGCCCCCGGAGCCGGGCGACGTCCTCGGGGGCCTGCATCTGCCGAAGGCCCATCAGGGTGGCCTTGGCGACGTTGTGGGGATTGTTGCTCCCCAGCGACTTGGAGAGGACATTGCGGACACCCGCCGCCTCCAGGATGGCCCGCGCCGCCCCTCCGGCCACCACCCCGGTCCCCGGGGCCGCCGGCTTCAGGACCACCCGCCCCGCTCCGTACCTCCCGAGGATCTCGTGGGGCAGGGTTTGGTTGAAGAGGGGGATCCGGACCAGGTTCTTCTTGGCCGCCTCGATCCCCTTCCGGATGGCCTCCGGGACCTCGTTGGCCTTCCCCAGGCCCAGCCCCACGTGCCCCGCCATATCCCCGACCGCCACCAGGGCGCTGAAGGAGAACCGCCGGCCGCCCTTGACCACCTTGGCGACCCGGTTGATGTTGATCACCCGCTCTACCAGGTTCAGCCCCTCGGCGCTGATCCTCGCCACGCCCCTCTCCTTCCCCCCCCTAGAACTGGAGCCCCTTCTCCCGGGCCGCCTCCGCGAGCGCCTTCACCCGGCCGTGGAAGCGGTATCCGCCCCGGTCGAACACCACCTGGCGGATCTGAGCGACCAGCGCCCGTTCCGCCAGGAGCGCCCCCACCTGCTTTGCCTGGGTGGTCTTCCGCCCCTCCTTCCCCTTCGCCCGCACTTCGGGGGAGAGAGTGGAGGCGGCAACCAGCGTCCGGCCATCCAGGTCGTTGATGATCTGGGCGTAGATGTGGCGGGCGCTCCTGAAGACCGACAGTCGCGGCCGCTCTGGCCGCCCCGCCACCTTCTTCCGGACCCGGCGGTGGCGCTTGAGGCGCGCCATGGCGATGGCTCTCGCGTCCCCCATGTCAGGCTCCCGTCTTCCCGGCCTTCCTGCGAATCCGCTCCTCCAGATACTTGATCCCCTTCCCCTTGTAGGGCTCCGGCTTCCGGAAGGAGCGGATCTTGGCCGCCACCGCTCCCACCAATTGCTTGTCGGCACCGGACACAGTGATGAGGGTCTGGTTCTCCACCTCCACCGCGATCCCCGCCGGGACCGTATAGACGACCGGGCGGGAGTACCCGAGCGAGAGGGTCAGGGTCCGCCCCTGGGCGGCGGCCCGGTACCCCACCCCCACCATCTCCAGCTTCCGGATGAAGCCGGCCGTGACCCCGGTGACCATGTTGGCCAGCAGGGCCCGGGTGAGGCCGTGCAGCGCCCGGTGCCGCTTCTCGTCGGACGGGCGGCGGCAGACGATCTTCCGGTCGGCGATCTCCACCGCAATCGCCGGCGGGACTAGCAGGCTCAGCCGCCCCTTCGGTCCCTCCACGTGCACGGTCCCGTCCTGGACAGCGACTGTGACCTTTTCCGGGATCGGCACCGGGAGGCGCCCTATGCGCGACACGTCCGCCCCTCTACCAGACGGCGAAGAGGACCTCGCCGCCGAGTCCGCCCTCCCGGGCCGCGCGACCTGTCATGAGGCCCTTGGAGGTGGAAACGATCGTGACGCCCAGGCCGCTCCGGATCCGGGGAAGGTTCCGGGCCCCGGCATAGAACCGGAGACCCGGGCGGCTGACCCGCTGGATGTCCGTGATGACCCGCGCGTCGTCCGGACCGTATTTCAGGTAGAGACGGAGCACTCCCTGCTT
>JAHFDC010000033.1 GCA_023249205.1 Candidatus Methylomirabilota bacterium | reverse complement strand
TGAGATGATAGGCTGCGGCAACGCCGGCGATCCCCGCCCCACAAATCACCACACCCGCAGTTTCACGTGCCACGCCGGTCTCCTGTCGAACGTCGGCCGACGCTCAGCGCCCCTCCTGCGGTTGGCGGCGCGCGCATTTCTCGATGTTCCGCTGAGACCCTGCCATTCCAGAGGCTCCCGCAGGGCGCCTGTGGGAGACCCATCCGGGAGCGGAGCTGAACCGTTGTCGGAAGGCGTGGGAGGGACGGGCCTACGGCCTGCCGCCCGCGATCGCCGGGACGATGGAGACCGCATCCCCCGTCTTCAGGGGGGTCGCGGGGCCCTGGAGGAAGCGGATGTCTTCCTCGTTGACGTAGATATTGATGAAGCGCCGGATCTTCCCGTCCCCCTCGCAGAGGCGGTCCTTCAGCCCGGCGTACTTCGCGTCCAGCCGCTCGATCAGTTCACCGATGGAGCCGCCCTCGACCTTGACCTCGGCCTGCCCCTGCGTGAGGCTCCGCAGGGGGGTCGGGATCCGCACCAGCACGCTCATCTCGCTCTCTCCTGCCCCGGCCCGGCGCCGCTCAGGCGCCCCCCGTCGCCGCCTCGTGGGCGGCCAGCGCCTCGTCGAAGGCCTTCAGGGTCGGTTTGATCGTCAGCCCGGCTGGCAGCCGCCCGGCGAGCGCCTCCTGCGTCTTCAGGCCGTTACCGGTGATCGAGATCACCAGGCTCTCGTCCCGCGGGATCACCCCTCGGGCGATGAGGGTCCGGGCCGCCGCCACGGTGACGCCTCCTGCCGTCTCGGTGAAGATCCCCTCGGTGGCCGCCAGGAGCTGGATCGCGTCCAGGATCTCCTCGTCGGTGGCGTGCTCCCCGCTCCCTCCGCTCTCTTTGACCGCCTTAACGGCGTAGTAGCCGTCCGCCGGGTTGCCGATGGCGAGCGACTTGGCGATGGTCCTCGGCTTGACCGGTCGGATGGTCTCCGAGTCGGCCTTGATGGCGGTCACGATCGGCCCGCACCCGGCCGCCTGCGCCACGTACATCCGGGTGCGGACCTCCGGAATCAGGTCCAGGGCGTGGAGCTCCTTCAGTCCCTTCCAGATCTTGGTCACCAGGGAGCCCCCCGCGGCCGGCACCACGATGTGCCGGGGCGCCCGCCAGCCGAGTTGCTCCGCGATCTCGAAGCCAAAGGTCTTGGAGCCCTCCGCGTAGTAGGGCCGGATGTTGATGTTCACGAAAGCCCAGCCATACTTGTCCGCCACCTCGCTGCAGAGGCGGTTCACCTCGTCGTAGTTACCGTCCACCGCCACGAGGGTCGGGCGGTAGATCTGGGTCCCGACGATCTTCGTCTGCTCCAGGTCGGCCGGGACGAAGATGACGCTCTTCAGGGACGCCTCGGCGGCGTGCGCCGCCACCGAGTTGGCCAGGTTGCCGGTCGAAGCGCAGGCCACCACCGAGAAGCCGAACTCCAGCGCCCTGGTCACGGCCACCGCCACCACCCGGTCCTTGAAGGAGAGAGTCGGATGGCAGACGGCGTCGTTCTTCAGGTAGCACTCCTGCACCCCGAGGGCGGCCCCAAGGTTCTTCGCGCGCACCAGGGGGGTCATGCCGCAGGCGTGCCCGACCGCGGCCTCCCCATCCACCGGGAGGAGGGCCCGGTAACGCCAAATGCTGGGAGGACCGGCCTCGATCGCCCGGCGGGTCGCCACCTGCCGCAGCGCCGCGTAGTCGTAGTCCACCTCGAGCGGCCCGAAGCAGAATTCGCAGACGTGGAGGGGCTTCGCCGGATAGGCCCGGTGGCACTCCCGACACTTCAACCCCTTGACCTTCGGCATCCGTTCCTCCTGGGACCCCGCTCGCCGAGGCCCGCGCTCAGGACGTGACCCGGATCCCCACCGACCGGAGGTAGGCCATCCCGCGGTCCAGGGCCTCAGCGGTCCCGGTGAAGTCCAAGACCACCTCCCCCGCCTCTTCCGTGATCCTGGCCTTCCGGATGTTCGGCACCAGGCCGAACTCCTTCGACACCCGCCAGATCACCGGCTCCGTCACCAGCGTCTGGGGGAAGATGAGCGTCACCCGTCGCGTGGGCATCCTCCCTCCTGAAAAACCAAAACCCCTTCCCATCGCTATGAGAAGGGGCTCAGCACGCTGGCCGCAAGCGCGTCCCCCTCTCATCTCTCAGCCGGTCCCCCGGCTGCAGGAGTTGGCACGTCGGCGGCTCACACAGCGGCCGCCCGTTGCCGTGGCTTCACAGGGCCAGTCCCTCAGCCACTCTGGATGAGAAGCGGAGAATCGGTCGGTTGTCAGAGAGCGAATTTCGCGTAGTAGAGCAGAGCCCCCGGGGGTTGTCAAGTGGAAAAGGGGGTCAGTGGACCACGTCCTGCTCGATGGGGGCCACGAGCACGCCCTGCCCCTCCAGCCAGCGCAGCGCCGCTTCCAGGTTGGCCGTGCTCCCCTCGAGTTCGGTCATCATCCAGCCGAGGCCCTCGGTGTAGTCGGCCTGGCGGATGTTGAAGATGATCTCAAACTTCTGGCTGAGTTGCCAGAGGAGAGGCTCATCGGCCAACTTCCCGGGGAAGGTGAGATGCACCCGCCGCTTGGCCATGGTTCCCCCCCGCGGCCGCCGAACCCCGGCTGCCCTCGTGTGCCGGGAAGTATACGCTTCCATGCTGCTCCTGTCAAAGACGGCGCTCACCGTGGCCTTCTAATACAAACGACAGAATCGAAGTCAGAAAGTCCGGGTCCTGTCGCCGGCGCCGCCCCGGCCCCCGGGCCCTCTGGGGAACCCTCCCGTGGTTCCCCCCATCGGCCACGAGCCGATGGGACCCCCCTCCGCTACGGGGGCCGTCGGGCGGCATCCGGCGCCACCCGGACCTTATTGTCACCCAATGTATCTCGTTTGTATTAGATCGCGTACCGCTGGTAGCCCTCCTCGCTCGCCCACTGGATGAGCACCTGCGCAACCTCGGGGCGGGTGTACTCCGGCGGGGGCAGTTCGACGCGGGCGAGCATCTCCCGAACCCGGGTCCCGGAGAGGGCGACGTGCTCCGCCTGCCCGTGCGGGCAGGTCTTCGCCGTCGCCATGCCGCCACACCGCCGGCAGTAGAAGGCATGCTCGAAGAAGATCGGGATGATGCCCATCTCGCCCGGCCCGAAGGCCGCAAAGATATGATGGGCGTCGTAGCTTCCGTAGTAGTTCCCGACCCCGGCGTGGTCCCGCCCCACGATGAAATGGGTGCAGCCATAGTTCTTGCGCACGAGCGCGTGAAAGACGGCCTCCCGGGGCCCCGCGTACCGCATGGCTGCCGGCAACAGTCCCAGCAGGACCCGGTCCTTGGGGTAATACCCCTCCAGGAGGACCTGGTAGCAGGCGAGCCGCACCGGCGCGGGGATGTCATCCTCCTTCGTCTCGCCGACCAGCGGGTGCAGCAGGAGACCATCCACCATCTCGAGGGCGCACTTCTGGAGATACTCGTGGGCGCGGTGGACGGGGTTGCGGGTCTGGAACCCCACGACCGTCTGCCATCCCCGCTCCTGGATCGCCCGGCGCGTTTCCGCCGGGTAGCGGAGGAAAGGGCCGGGCGGGTCGCAGGGATCATCCAGAAGGGTGACCCGACCGCCCACGAGCCATTCCCCCTGGCGGTACAGGGCAGCCACGCCCGGATGGGCCGGGTCGGCGGTCCGGAAGACCTCCCGCGCCTCCTCCTCCCGATCGTACGGGTAGACCTCCGCCACCTCCAGGATCCCCAGAGGGTCCCCGCCCTCCCCGGGAAGCGCCACCTCCCTGCCCGCCCGAAGCGCGCTCCCCTGCTCCCCGTTCACGGAGAGCGTGATGGGCAGGGACCAGGGATGGCCGCTCGCCAGGCGCATCTCGGTCACGACGCGGCGGTAATCTGCCTCCCCCATGAACCCCGAGAGCGGACTGTACGCGCCGGTCGCCAGCAGGAGAAGGTCGGCGCGGCTGCGCGCATCCAGCGGGAGCCCCGGCAGCCGGCCGGCGCGCTGCCGGAGCGACGCCCTCGCCTCGAGCGGCACCACCCCGTTCACTAAATTCCCCCCGTCAGGCGCGACCGGCCCGCTCATCCTATGCGCCCTCCCGGGGGGTGAGGTGGAGGCCGCACTCCTTCGTCTGCGGACGCTCCCACCACCACCGCCCCGCGCGAAGGTCCTCCCCGGGCAGGATGGCGCGCGTGCACGGGGCGCAGCCGATGCTGGGGTATCCGCGATCGTGGAGGCGGTTGTACGGGACATCGTGCGCCCGGACATACTGCCAGACCTGCTCGGTGCTCCAGTCAGCCAGGGGGTTCACCTTGATCATCCCCCCGTGGGCCGGGTCCCGCTCCACCTGCGTCAGGGCCGAGCGCGTCTCGGCCTGCTCGCGGCGGAGCCCCGTCACCCAGGCGTCCAGGCCGGCCAGGGCGCGGCCGAGCGGCACCACCTTCCGGATGCCGCAGCAGTGCTTCCGCTCCTCCACGCTCCGGCGGAACGAATAGAAGCCCCGCTCCCGCTCCAGCGCCTCCACCGCCGCCGTCTCCGGGAAATAGGTCGCGATGGCGATCCCGTACCGTTCGCGGATCCGGTCCATCACCTCGTAGGTCTCCTCCGGGAGGCGCCCCGTGTCCAGGCTGAAGACCCGAACGTCGCCCTGCCTCCGCGACCACATGTCAATGAGGACCACGTCCTCCACCCCAAAACTGGAAGCCAGGGCGATCCGGGGCCGGAAGGCTTGGATGGCCCAGCCGAGGACCTCCTCAGCGGGGCGGTCGCCGCGATCCGCCTCCAGCCACTCCTGCAGACTCCCGGCTTCCCCTGGCAGTCTCCTCGCCGTCCCTCCGGGCGCTCCCACGCTCCGCCCCTCCCCCCCCTTGCCCTCCGCAGTCTCCGTCATCAGGGATCCTCCCACCGGTTAGAGAAGTCGCACACCCGCGTACAGGATCGCCATCGCCACGGCACCCCGCAGCGCGCGCACGGGCATTCGGGGGCAGAGCGCACTCCCCACCAGCACGCCCGGAATGGAGCCGACGAGCAGGCTGACCACCAGCCCGGAGTCCACGCGTCCGCCGGCCGCATGGGCCAGCCCGGCTGCGCCGGCCAGGAAGACGGCCTGGACGATGTCCGAGCCTACGACCTGGTTGATGGGAAGCCGGTACAGGTACAGGAGCAGGGCGGCCACGATGGAGCCGCTGCCGATGGAGGTGAAGCTCACGAGCAGGCCGATCCCCACCCCCACGAGGACCGTGAGGAGCTTCACCGCTCCGGTCCAGGGCAGCGGCGGCCGCTGCGACCGGCTACTCCGCGCCCGCAGCAGGTCGAACAGGGTGAGGGCCGCGAGCAGGATCAGGAGCACCGCCACCGCCTTCGTGACCCAGGCGTCCAGCGCCGGGCCGAACCCGCGCTCCAACTCGCTGAAGAGTTTCGCCCCCAACAGCCCGGCCGGGACACTCCCCAGGCTGAGGTAAAACACGAGGGGGAGGTGGACGGTCCCCTGCCGGAGGTGCTGGACGGCGCCCACCCCCTTGGTAATGGCGGCGTAGACCAGGTCGCTGGCGACCGCCACCGTCGGCCGGACGCCGGCCAGGATGAGAATGGGCGTCATGACCGACCCGCTCCCGATGCCCGTCATGCCGACGAGCACGCCAACGATGAAGCCCAGCAGGGATATCCCCAGGTCCATCCTGTCACCCCCGGTTCGGCTGCGCGCGGGCTATCCGCGCCTCGTTGACCTGCCCTTCGGCGGACGCCCTCCCCCCGGATGCCTTCGTCGCTGGTCGAGGCGCGCGACGCTCCCGCGGACGCGGGGCCCGTCCTGCGCACACGTTTCGCGAGCGGTTTCGCCCGCTCCCGCCCGCGCGGCACGCTCCAGGACGACCTCGGCGATCTTCGGGTGCAGCCCGAGGGGCTCGCTCACACTGTACCGGATGCCGGGGTGGCGCGCCGCAGCGCCCGCCACCAGGCGGGGGATATCCTGGGTCGAGTGCCTGCCGGGAGCCAGGAAATAGGGGTGAACGATCACCATGTTCGCGCCAGCCGCCACGCACGCATCGAAGCCCTGGGCGATTGTGGGCTCGGCGAGTTCCATGTGGGCATGCTCGATGATCTCCAGCCCGGAGAACTCCTGAACCAGGCGGGCAACCTCGGCGAGCAGGGCGTTCGCCTCCGCCCGGACGCTCCCGTGGTCAACCAGCAGCAGGGCCATCTTCATCGCCCGCCTCCCCATCAAACCATCGCAGCATCTCGCGTAGCCGGACGACCTCCCCGACGATGAGCGTGGCCGGCGGCCGGATGCCCGCCGCCGAAGCCCGCTGCGCGATGTCGCCGAGCGTGCCGACCAGCGTCCGCTGCTCGGGCGTGGTTCCCCATCGGATCAGGGCCGCCGGGGTGTTGGCCGGCCGGCCGTGCGCGAGCAGACGGCGCGCGATCTCGGGAAGCCGTCGGACCGGCATCAGGACGACCAGCGTGCCGACGGCGGTGGCCAGTTTGTCCCAGGCGATGCCGGGCGCCTCCCGGTCGGCAGCGGCCGTCCCCGTGACGATCGCCACGCTGGAGGCACAGTCCCGATGGGTGAGGGGGATGCCGGCATAGGCCGGGACCGCCACCGCCACCGTCACCCCCGGGACAACCTCGAACGGGATGTCCGCCTTTGCCAGCGCCTCGGCCTCCTCTCCCCCCCGCCCGAAGACGAAGGGGTCGCCCCCCTTGAGGCGGGCCACGACCTGCCCCGCGCGCGCGCGCCGGACGAGGAGGCGGGTGATCCACTCCTGCGGAGTCTGCTCCCCGTCCCCCTGCTTGCCTACGTACACGATCTCGGTGCCGGGCCGGGCGTGATCCAGGAGGGCGGGGTTGGCCAGGTAGTCGAAAAGAACCACATCCGCCTCGGCCAGGCACCGGGCCCCCTTCAGCGTGAGCAGGCCCGGGTCGCCCGGCCCCGCCCCGATCAAGTAGACCTTCCCCGTTCTTTGCACCAAAGAGTCCCGCGGGTCGGGGGCCGGGGTCCCGCGGCCCCGGGGCGCGGAGAAGTCCGTGCGGCGATCCGGTGGCATCGGCACGCGCTATCTCCGCGCCTTCGGGGTGATCGTCGGCGAGCGCTGTTCCGCCCACTGCCTTCGGGACGCGTCGAGGCGCTCGAAGTGTTCGTAGATGTGCGGCCTGGTCTTGCGCATGCCCTCCACGATCGGCTTCGCGCGGTCCCAGTAGGGAGTGGGATTGAACACGTCGAAAAACAGGTCTGCCCCGAGCAGTTTCCGGTGGACGAGGACACCGGACAGCTCGAAGAAGCCGCAGACCGAGGTGAAGAACATCCGTTCTCTCGAGGTGCCGGCGTACCTGGCCTTGTACTCGGCGTAGTCCTTGGCCGCGAGGTCGTGCAGGAACCAGAGAAGCGCTTCGCGGTTCCGGTCATAGATCTGGTAGAGCTGCAGGAGAATCTCCACATGGCCTCTCTCTGCGCTAGCCATGACCTTCCCTTTCACCCGCGTGCGAAACTCC
>JAHFDC010000183.1 GCA_023249205.1 Candidatus Methylomirabilota bacterium | reverse complement strand
GATCAAGTTCGCTGACCGCCTGCACAACATGCAGACGCTCGACTCCCTCTCGGAGGCGAAGCAGCGGGCCATCGCGAAGGAGACCCTGGACATCTACGCGCCGCTGGCCAACCGCCTGGGGATTGCCCGGATCAAGGGTGAGCTCGAGGATTTGGCTCTGCGCTACCTGGACCCGGAGGCCTACCGGGATCTTCAGGGGCGGGTGGCGAAGAAGCGGGCGGCGCGGGAGGGGGAAATCAATGAGGTCATCGCCATCCTGAAGGGACGCCTGGAGGAGGTGGGGATCCGGGCGGAGATCACCGGCCGCCCCAAGCACTTTTACAGCATCTATAAGAAGATGCAGGACCAGGGGAGGGAGTTCGACGAGATCTACGATCTCACCGCCGTGCGGGCGATCACGGGAAGCGTGAAAGACTGCTACGGCGCCCTCGGGATCATCCACACCCTCTGGAAGCCGATTGCCGGCCGCTTCAAGGACTTCATCGCCGTCCCGAAGTCCAACGGCTACCAGTCCCTCCACACGACCGTGATCGGCCCCCGGGGGGAGCCGGTGGAGATCCAGATTCGCACCCTCGAGATGCACAGCACGGCGGAGGAGGGGATCGCGGCCCACTGGGCCTACAAGGAGGGGAAGGCGCACCTGGATCCCGCCGACAAGTCCTTTGTTTGGCTCCGGCAACTGTTGGACTGGGAGCGCGATCTCAAGGATCCCCGGGAGTTCATGGACACCATCCGGGTGGACCTCTTCCCGGACGAGGTGTACGTGTTCACGCCGAAGGGGGCCGTGAAAGCCCTCCCGCGCGGGGCCACCCCCGTGGATTTCGCCTTTAGCATCCACACCGACATCGGGCTGCACTGCGCCGGCGCCAAGGTGAACGGCCGGATCGTCCCGCTCCGCTACGAATTGCAGAACGGTGACATCGTGGAGATCGTCACCTCCCCACAGCAGCACCCGAGCAAAGACTGGCTCAAGATCGTCCAGACCTCCCGGGCCCGGGGCCGGATCAGGGCCTGGCTCAAGACCACGGAGCGGACCCGGGGCGTGGCGCTGGGGCGGGAGTTTTTGGAACGGGAGATCCGGAAGCTCGGGAGGAGCCCGGCGCAGTTGCTGACCACGGAGGCGCTGGCAAAGGCCGTGGAGCGGTACGGGCTCGGGACGGTCGAGGAATTCCTGGCCTCGGTCGGCTACGGGACGATCTCCCCTCGGCAGGCGGTCGGCAAGCTGCTGCCGGAGGAGGAGCAGGCCCTGATCGAGGCCGAGGCGGCGAAGGAGCGGGGTGAGCGGGACCGCCGGCCGGCTCCCAAGGTCGCCGAGGAAGGCATCCGGATCGAGGGCGTGGACGACATCCTGGTCCGGTTCGGGAGGTGTTGCACGCCGCTCCCCGGCGACGAGATCGTGGGGTTCATCACGCGGGGCCGGGGGGTCACGATCCACACCGCCGACTGCCCCAACGCGGACGGGCTGACCTTCGACCCGGCCCGGCGGATCCGGGTCGAGTGGGCCGAGCGACAGAAGACGCCGCACCAGGTGAAGATTCTGGTCACCCTCGGGGAGGACCGGCCCGGGATGCTCGCCGCGATCTCCTCCGCCATCTCCTCGGCGAACGTGAACATCGCGCAGGCGGAGATCCGGGTGACGGCGGAGCGGAAAGGGCTCAACACCTTCGTCCTGGAGGTGACGGACCTGAAGCAACTCCAGGCGGCGATGCAGGCGATCCGGAAGGTGATCGGCGTGGTGGCAGTAGAGCGGATCCGGGGGGGGTCCTAGCGGGCTTTGGTGATCTTCCCGGAGCGCAAGCAGCGGGTGCAGACCGCGAGGGTGCGGGTGCCTCCCCCGACGCTGGCACGGACCCGCTGGATGTTCGGATACTGGCGCCGCTTGCTCACGTTGTGGGCGTGGCTGATCTGATGGCCGACGATCGGCCCCTTCCCGCACAGCTCGCAGCGGGTCCTTCCCACGGACCTTCCTCTCTGAGAACTGTCCCCCGAGCGCCGGTGGATCATACAGAGCGTCCCCCGGGAAGGCAAGCCCTTTTTGCCCTCAGCACCTCCATCCGGCGCCTCCCGGGCGTGGGGCCGAAGCGGGCCGCCCTCCTCGCGCGCCTCGGGATCCGCACCGTGGGGGACGCCCTGCGCTGCCCCCCGATTCGGTACGAAGAGCGGCGGCTCGTCGCGCTGGCTGCGGCGGCTCCCGGCCAGGCGGTGACGCTCTCCGGCCGCATCGAGCGCGTGCGCCTTGCGCGGACCCGCGAGGGCACCCCGACCTGTGAGGCCCTCTTCACCGACGGGACCGCGCGGGCAACCGTTCGGTGGTTTCACCAGTCGTATCTGGCCCGGCGCCTGCCCCGGGGCACGCGCATGCTCCTCAGCGGGACGTTGGCGCCCGCCTATCCCCTCGCCCTGGCCAACCCCGAGTGGGAGGTCCTGGAGCCGGGGGAGGCCGTAGACGCGGCGCCCGCCCTGGTGCCCATCTACCCGGGGACGGAGGGGCTCCCCCGCCGCTGGTTCCGGAGGCTTCTCGCCTCCCTCGCCGAGGAGAGCGCCGCTGCTGCCGAGGAGATCCTCCCCGCTTCTCTCCTGGACCAGCGGGATCTCTTGCCCCTTGGCCAGACCCTCCGGGCCCTGCACCTGCCCGCCTCGCTCGAGGAGGCGGGCGCTGCCCGCCGCCGCCTCGCCTATGAAGAGCTTTTCCTCCTGGCCTTCGGGTGCGCCCTCCGCCGGCAGGAGATCAGGCGCCTCTCCGGCCTCCCGCTTCACCCGGATCCGGCGCGGGAGGGTGCCGTTCGTGCGGCTCTCCCCTTCGCCCTCACACCGGCGCAGGAGCGGGCGGTCGAGGAGATCGGCGCCGATCTCGCCCGCGACCGGCCCATGCACCGGCTCCTCCACGGGGAGGTCGGCTCCGGCAAGACGGTCGTGGCCTTGCTCGCCGCGCTCCGGACCGTCGCCTCCGGCGCCCAGACGGCCCTCATCGCTCCCACCGACCTGCTGGCGGAGCAACTGGCCGCGCGGGCCGCGGAGACCCTCGCCCCCGCCGGGATCCGGGTGGGAGTCCTGCGGGCCAGCCAGCGAGGACCCGACCGCCGCGCCGCCCTTCAAGGACTGGCCGATGGCGCGATCGGCGTGGCGGTGGGGACGCACGCCCTCCTGGAAGCGAACGTCCGTTTCGCCCGCCTGGGCCTCGCCATCGTGGACGAGCAGCACCGGTTCGGCGTGGCCCAGCGGCTCGCCCTGGCGGCCAAGGGTCATCACCCGCACCTCCTGGTGATGAGCGCCACTCC
>JAHFDC010000182.1:1075-3280 GCA_023249205.1 Candidatus Methylomirabilota bacterium | reverse complement strand
GCTCCGAGTGCTACCCGAAGGGTCTCGACCTCCCGCTCCAGGTCCTGAAGCCGGTCCACGAGCCCCTGGATGGCCTGGGCAACGGGGTCCGGCAGGTCCACCATGTTGAGGTCAATCGGCGTCGTGACCTTCTTGCCGTCGCGGTAGATGATCCGCCCAGGGATGCCCACCACGACCGAGTTGGGCGGGACCTCCTTCACCACGACGGAGCCGGACCCGATCCTGCTGTTCTCCCCCACGGTGAAGGGGCCCAGGATCTTGGCCCCGGAGCCGATGACCACGTTCCGGTGGATCGTGGGGTGGCGCTTGACCCGCTCCAGGCTGGTCCCGCCGAGCGTCACCCCCTGGTAGATGGTGACGTTCTCGCCGACCTCGGCCGTCTCGCCGATGACGACTCCCATCCCGTGGTCAATGAAGACACCGGGCCCGATGGTGGCGGCCGGGTGGATCTCGATGCCCGTGAAGAACCGCCCCAGGTGCGAGACGAACCGGGCCAGGAGCAGCAGGCCGGCCCTCCAGCAGCGGTGGGCCAGCCGGTGAAACCAGAGGGCGTGGATGCCGGGGTAGCAGAGGAGGACCTCGAGGGTCCCCCGGCAGGCCGGGTCCCGCTCCTTGGCAGCCTGGATGTCCCGCCTGAGGGTCTCGAACACGCCCGGGCCTCCGCTTCTGGCTTTCTCCTGCGGGGTCGGCGCTGGCCCCGCCCGGTTGGATGGGCGGCGCACGCCTGGAAATTGAGCGTACTGAATGCCCCGGGCGAAGTCAAGGCCGGCAGAGGCGCTCCGCCGCCGGGACCTTTGACACCCCGGGGAAGGCCGGGCTATATAGATGCTGCACGCCGGCCTCGAGACGGCTGGACGGGCGCGGGGAAAGGACAGGGGGCAGGCGGAGGAGCGGGCGGAGAGAGGAGGAGCCATGCGGGGGGCACGGCAGGTCCTGGCGGTCGTCCTGGTCCACGTCGGCCTTCGTCCGTCCCTCCCTTGCGATAACGTGCTATGCGAGGTGGTGCATGATTAGGCGGTGCCTCGCCGAAGGAATTCAATTCTCGGCTGGCTGGCTACTCTTCATCCTCGGGTGTGTCACGCTGATCGCTGTTGAGAAGTTCAGGGTGCGCCAGTGGGATCAGGTCTGGCGAGAGCAGTGGGAGCGCAAACATGGCCGGTCGCTTGATACTCTGCGAACGAAAAAGGCACGCTTCTTAAGAGTGTTCCGACTGGGGTGGGCGATCGCAGGGGCATTCATCGTTGGGTCCGAGATCCTTATCGGTCTAGAGGTGTTTGCTCCGGCGATTCGAGGAGTGACTCTCACAGAGTTGCAAATCCTGGAATTCTGCCGGAGAGCTGAAGCGGTGATACTTTTCCTCTCCATTTTTCTGGTCGGGGGAGCGCTCGCGGTAAGAAACCTCAAGAGCGGACTCAAGAAACTGGACGAGTTGCTGGGTCGCCCGTCCTAGATCGCGGGGCCCACCTCTCTACACACCGTCTCGCGCACCTCACACCAGCGCTGACCGGAGTGTGATCCGGCTGACCTTCACTAGCTGCGTCGAGCGGACGAAGCAGTTCCTGAGCAAGATCCTCTGATGCCCCTGGACGTCTCCGCCGCGCTACAAGCCCTCGCCGCCGACTCCGTCCTCTCCACGTTGGCAGCCGCCGCAACCCGCCGTGGCGTGGTCCCCCTGTACCTGGTGGGCGGCTACCTCCGGGACCACCTCCTGGGGCGGGCCCCCCGGGGGCGGGACCTGGACCTGGTCTGTCCGGCCGATCGGCGGGCGCTGATGGTGGAGTCCCTCGTCGCGCTCGGCGGGACGCTCGTCCGCCTCGATGCGACGACCGACCGGGTGGCCCTCAGGCGCGGTCCGGATGCCTGGCAGGTGGACGTGGCGGCGCTCCGGGGGGAGCGGATCGAGACCGATCTGCTCCAGCGGGACTTCACGGTGAACGCTCTGGCCCTGGCGCTGACGGGGGAGCAGGCAGGCACCCTCATTGATGTCACCGGGGGGCTGGCGGACCTGGAGGCCGGGCGGATCCGGGTCCCATCGCCCGCGGTCCTGCGGGAGGATCCGCTCCGGTGCCTGCGCGCGGTCCGGCTGGCCGCCCTCCTCGGCTTCAGGGTGGAGGAGGCGACGGCGGCTGCGATCCGCAGCGCGGCGGGCGGACTCACGGTCGTCGCGGCCGAGCGGATCCGGGACGAGGTGTTCAAACTCCTGGG
>JAHFDC010000182.1:0-1065 GCA_023249205.1 Candidatus Methylomirabilota bacterium | reverse complement strand
CCCCGCCCGCAGGCCCACCTCGCGGCGCTGGATGACCTCGCGGTCATGCCGATCATCATCCCCCCCCTGGCTGCCCTGAAGGGGGTCTCCCAGGGGCCCCCGCACCGACTGGATGTCTGGGAGCACACCCTGGAGGTGGTCGGCGGGATCCCCTGGGTCCTGGAGCGCCTGCCTTCCCTCGTGCCGGAGGCCGGCCTCGAAACGCTGGAACGGATGGTCGCCCGCGTGGAGGGGGACATCAGCCGCAAGAGCCTCCTCGTCTTCTCGGCGCTCCTGCACGACGTGGGCAAGCCGGCCGCGCGGACCGAAGAGGCCGGACGGGTGCGGTTCTTGGAGCACGAGGTCCGCGGGGCCGCGGCCGCGGCTGGGATCTGCGAGGCGCTCCGGCTCGGGCGGCAGGCGACAGCCCTCGTGACCTCGGTCGTCGCCCACCATCTGCGACCGATCTTCCTGGCGGCCGAGCCGAGCGTCACGCCCCGGGCGCGCTACCGCCTCCTGCGGGACCTGGGGGAGGTGACGGAGGAGGTCCTCCTGCATAGCCTGGCCGACGTCCGGGCGACGGCCGGTGAGGATGCTACCTTTCAGCGGCAGGTGACCTTTGTCCGGGAGACCTTTGCATTCCGGCGAGACCGGGTCCGCCCGGCGCAGTCCGCCCCGCTCCTCCGGGGCGAACAGGTGATGGCCGCGCTGGGGATCGCGCCCGGCCCCCTGGTGGGCCTCTGTCTCGAGGTGGTGGCAGAGTGGCAGGCGGCGGGGGAGGTCGGGAGTCCCGCCGAGGCCGTGGAGCGCCTGCGGGCAGAATGGCCGACCCTGAAACACGCGCGAAAACCCTCCTGAGGTCTTGCCCGCCTCTCCCGCGGGTGGTATAAGGCGGCCAGCAGGGCGACAGGCGAGGGGAGAGGCGCGGTGGACGAGCGCACCCGGCGGGCGGGGCTGCGGCACATGGTCCTGGGGTTCGTGCTCCTGGTCCTCTCCCTCTTCACGGTCGCCCTCTGCAGCCTGCCCCGCGAGGCGCGGGGGGGCGGGAGGCCCGGTGCGGGGCCGCGTTAGGGGGAGGCGCTACTA
>JAHFDC010000032.1 GCA_023249205.1 Candidatus Methylomirabilota bacterium | reverse complement strand
ACCTGGTGGACGACAAGATCCACGCCCGTTCCATCGGGCCCTACTCCCTGGTCACCCAGCAGCCGCTGGGGGGGAAGGCCCAGTTCGGGGGCCAGCGGTTCGGGGAGATGGAGGTCTGGGCGCTGGAGGCCTACGGGGCGGCCTACACCCTGCAGGAGATCCTCACCGTCAAGTCGGACGACGTGGTCGGTCGCACCAAGATGTACGAGTCCATCGTCAAGGGGGAGTGCGCCCTGGAGCCGGGGCTCCCCGAGTCCTTTAACGTGCTGGTCAAGGAGCTCCAGAGTCTGTGCCTGGACGTGGAACTCATCCGGGAGTAGCGGCCGCGCGTCCCGCCCACCGGTCGGCAGGCAGAGAGGAGCGCCACCGTGGATAAGTTTTTCGGGTTTTTCGACGAGAAGCCGATTGATCCGACCAGCTTCCGGGCCATCCGCATCGGCTTGGCCTCGCCCGAGAAGATCCGGGGCTGGTCGCACGGCGAGGTGAAGAAGCCGGAGACCATCAACTACCGCACCTTCAAGCCGGAGCGGGACGGCCTCTTCTGCGCCCGCATCTTCGGCCCGACCAAGGACTGGGAGTGCAACTGCGGGAAGTACAAGGGGATCAAGCACAAGGGGGTGGTCTGCGACAAGTGTGGCGTGGAAGTCATCCGGAGCAAGGCCCGGCGCCAGCGGCTGGCCCACATCGAGCTGGCCTCCCCCGTGGTCCACATCTGGTTCTTCAAGTCCATCCCGAGCCGCATCGGGTACCTGCTGGACATGTCCCTGCGGGACCTGGAGAAGGTCCTCTACTTCGAGGAGTACGTCCTCCTCGACCCGGGGAGCACCGGGCTGAAGCAGCGGGAGCTCCTGTCGGAGGACCGCTTCCGGAAGCTCCAGGAGGAGCACGGGGCGGACGCCTTCCGGGTGGGGATGGGGGCCGAGGCGATCCGGGAGCTGCTCAAGCAGGCGAGCGTGAAGGAACTGGGCGATGCCCTGCGAGCCCAGATGCAGGTGGAGGCCTCTCAGCAGACCCGGAAGAAGATCACGAAGCGGCTCCGGATCGTGGAGGCGTTCCTGCACTCGGGGAACCGCCCGGAGTGGATGATCCTGGAGGTCATCCCGGTCCTGCCCCCGGAGCTGCGCCCCCTGGTCCCCCTGGACGGGGGGCGCTTCGCCACCTCCGACCTGAATGACCTCTACCGCCGGGTCATCAACCGGAACAACCGCCTCAAGCGGCTCATCGAGCTCCGGGCCCCCGAGATCATCATCCGCAACGAGAAGCGGATGCTCCAGGAGGCGGTGGACGCCCTCTTCGACAACGGGCGTCGTGGGCGGGCGCTCAAGGGCCAGAACAACCGGCCGCTGAAGTCCCTCAGCGACATGCTGAAGGGGAAGCAGGGGCGCTTCCGGCAGAACCTCCTGGGGAAGCGGGTGGACTACTCCGGCCGGTCGGTCATCGTCGTGGGGCCGGAGCTGAAGCTGCACCAGTGCGGCCTCCCGAAGAAGATGGCCCTGGAGCTCTTCAAGCCCTTCATCTTCCGCAAGCTGCTGCGCGAGAACGAGCAGACCACCACCATCAAGAGCGTGAAGAAGATGGTCGAGAAGGGGCGGCCGGAGGTCATGGACGCGCTGGAGGAGGTGATCAAGGAGCACCCGGTCCTCCTGAACCGGGCCCCGACCCTGCACCGCCTGGGCGTCCAGGCCTTCGAACCGATCCTGGTGGAGGGGGAGGCGATCCGGATCCACCCGCTGGTCTGCGCCGCCTTCAACGCGGACTTCGACGGGGACCAGATGGCGGTTCACGTGCCGCTCAGCCCCGAGGCCCAGCTGGAGGCGGCGGTCCTCATGATGGCCTCGCACAACATCCTCTCCCCCGCCAACGGCCAGCCGGTGGCGACCCCCAGCCAGGACATCGTGCTCGGCTGCTACTACCTGACCAAGGCGCGGGCGGGCGAGCAGGGGGAGGGGCGCCTCTTCGCCGACATGGAGGAGGTCCGCTGCGCCTACGACGCCGAGGAGGCGGGGATCCTCGCCCGGATCAAGCTCCGTTTCGGCGGGGAGACCCTGGAGACCACGGTCGGGCGGGTCCTCTTCAACGAGACCCTTCCGGCCGAGCTCCGGTTCGTGAACCAGGAGATGAGCAAGCGGGAACTGACGCGCCTGGTCGCCCAGTGCTACTACCTCCTGGGGAACACCCAGACGGTCCGCCTGCTGGATGCCCTGAAGGACCTCGGGTTCCGCTACGCGACGCTCGCCGGGATCTCGATCGGCATTGACGATATGCACATCCCCGCCGCGAAGGAGAAGCTCATCGAGGAGGCCCGGAAGGAGGTCATCAAGATCGAACAGGAATACCTGGATGGCCTCATCACCAAGGGCGAGCGGTACAATAAGATCATCGAGATCTGGACCCAGGTCTCCGAGCGGGTGTCGGACGAGCTCTTCCGGGAACTGGAGACCATGAAGGAGGGGGAGTTCAACCCCGTCTTCATGATGGCGGACTCGGGCGCCCGCGGCTCCCGCCAGCAGATCCGGCAGCTGGCCGGGATGCGGGGGCTGATGGCCAAGCCGTCGGGGGACATCATCGAGACCCCGATCACCGCGAACTTCCGGGAGGGGCTGACCGTCCTCCAGTACTTTATCTCGACCCACGGCGCGCGGAAGGGCCTGGCCGACACCGCCCTGAAGACGGCCGACTCCGGGTATCTCACCCGCCGGCTGGTGGATGTGGCCCAGGACGTGATCGTCACCGAGGTGGACTGCGGCACGCCCCACGGGATCTGGGTCACCCCCCTGATCGAGGGGGGGGAGATCATCCAGCCGCTCCGGGACCGGATCCTGGGGAGAGTCGCCCTGGACGATGTCACCGACCCCTTCACCGGCGACCTCATCGGGCAGGCGAACGGGGAGATCGTGGAGCCGATCGCCTCCAGCATCGAGGAGGCCGGCATTGACCGGGTGAAAATCCGGTCGGTGCTCACCTGTGAGGCTAAGCGCGGCGTCTGCGTCCGCTGCTACGGCCGGAACCTCGCGACCGGCAAGCTGGTGGAGCTGGGGGAGGCGGTGGGGGTGCTGGCGGCCCAGTCCATCGGGGAGCCGGGTACCCAGCTGACCATGCGGACGTTCCACGTGGGCGGCACGGCGACCCGGCTGGCCGAGCAGACCACCGTGGAGTGCAAGGCCGCGGGGACGGTCCAGTTCACCCACCTCCGCGCGGTCAAGACCGCCGTAGGGGACCTGGTGGTCATGAACCGGAACGGCGCCATCAGCATCGTGGACGACAAGGGGCGGAAGAAGGAGACCTACCCGGCCGTCTACGGGGCCAAGCTGAAGGTGGAGGACGGGCGGCGGATCTCCTCGGGGACCACCCTGATGGAGTGGGACCCCTTCACCCTCGCCATCCTGACGGAGCACTCCGGCAAGGTGCTCATCCGCGACGTGATCGAGGGGATCACCATGAAGGAGGAGGTGGACGAGGTCACGGGGCTGGCCCAGAAGGTCATCGTGGAGCACGGCAGGGAGGAGCTCCAGCCCCGGGTCTCGATCAAGGACGAGCAGAACGTCAGCGTCTTCAAGACCCTCCTCCCGGTGGGCGCCCACCTGACGGTGGGGGATGGACAGCCCGTCTCCGCCGGGGACATCATCGCCAAGATCCCGCGGGAGACCACCAAGACCAAGGACATCACGGGGGGTCTCCCCCGGGTGGCGGAGCTCTTCGAGGCCCGGCGGCCCAAGGAGGCGGCGGTCATCTCTGAAATTGACGGCCGGGTGGAGTTCGCCGGCATGGTCAAGGGGATGCGGAAGGTGGTGATCCGGAACGAGACCGGGGATCCGCGCGAGTACCTCATACCCCGGGGGAAGCACGTCAACGTCCTCGAAGGGGACGAGGTGAAGGCCGGGGAGCCCCTGATGGATGGCCCCATCAACCCGCACGACATCCTGAACGTGCTGGGGGACCAGGAGCTCCAGCGGTACCTGGTGAACGAGGTGCAGGAGGTCTACCGGCTCCAGGGGGTGAGCATCAACGACAAGCACATCGAGGTCATCGTCCGCCAGATGCTGAAGCGGGTCCAGGTCGAGACGGTGGGGGGTACGGGCTTCCTGGTGGGCGAGCATGTGGACAAGATCGCGTTCCAGGACGAGAACCAGCGGGTCATCAAGGCCGGCGGCACCCCGGCCACCGCCAAGCCCCTCCTCCTGGGGATCACCAAGGCCTCCCTGTCCACGGACTCCTTTATCTCCGCCGCCTCCTTCCAGGAGACCACCAAGGTGCTCACGGAGGCGGCCATCAACGGCGCCCGGGACGAACTGCGGGGGCTGAAGGAGAACGTTATCATGGGGCGGCTCATCCCGGCCGGGACCGGGATGCGCTGGTACCGGGAGACCCAGTTGAACACGCCCGAGCCGCCCGAGCCGGCGCCCGAGTCGGTCCCGGCGGTCGAAGCGGCCCCGCCTCCCGAGGCGATGGAGGTTCTGGAGATCCCGCTCCCGGAGCCCGCGCCGCCGCCGGCCTAGGGGTCCGGGGATAAAGGGCTTGACAAGAATTCTGCACGCTTGGTAAGGTGTCGCGGTTTTGCGGGGGGTTGCCCGAGGGGGAGTGCGTGCCGACCATCAATCAACTCGTCCGGAAGGGCAGGGTCAGTCTCCCGAGGAAGCAGAAGACCCCGGCCCTCGAGGAGTCGCCCCAGAAGCGGGGGGTGTGTGTCCGGGTCTATACGACGACCCCGAAGAAACCGAACTCGGCCCTCAGGAAGGTGGCGCGGGTTCGGCTGACCAACGGGATCGAGGTGACCACCTACATCCCGGGGGTCGGGCACAACCTCCAGGAGCACTCCATCGTGCTCATCCGGGGCGGGCGCGTGAAGGACCTCCCCGGCGTCCGGTATCACATCATCCGGGGAACTCTGGATACGGCGGGGGTCCAGGACCGCCGCCAGGCCCGGTCCCTCTACGGCGCGAAGCGCCCGAAGGCCAGCTGAGGCGGAGGCACCGGCACTTAGGGGCGGGAGGCTGCCCCGGCAGTTAAGTGCCGTTTTTCGTTTCTCCGGAGGGGCGACGGTGCCGCGACGGCAAGTGGTGGTGAAGCGGGAGACGCTGCCGGATCCGCTCTACGGCAACCGGCTGGTGGCCAAGTTCATCAACACGATGATGGTCCGGGGGAAGAAGAGCGTGGCGGAGAAGATCTTCTACGGAGCCCTGACGCTGATCGAGTCCCGGACGAAGCAGGACCCGCTGAAAATGTTCAAGCAGGCGGTGGACAACGTGAAGCCGGTCCTGGAGGTGAAATCCCGGCGGGTGGGGGGGGCCACCTATCAGGTCCCGGTGGAAGTGCGATCCGAGCGGCGCACCTCCCTGGCCTTCCGGTGGATCATCGGGTTCGCCCGCCTGCGCAGCGAGAAGACCATGGCGGAGCGCCTGGCCGCGGAGCTGATCGAGGCCGCGAACAACCGGGGAGCGGCGGCCAAGAAGCGCGAGGACACCCACAAGATGGCGGAGGCCAACAAGGCCTTCGCCCATTACCGCTGGTAGCCGGGGCCCCACCCCCGGATCCCCGCCGGGCGTCAGGCGGAGGACGGGGGAGCGGGGCCCGCGTCGCCCTCGGGGAGCCCGGGGGCCGCGGGGGGATCGGGTTGTCGCAGGGGAACGGGAAGGACCGGATTCGGAACCTCGGCATCATGGCGCACATTGATGCCGGCAAGACCACCACCACCGAGCGCATCCTCTATTATACGGGGAAGACCTACAAGATCGGGGAGGTGGACGCCGGATCCACGGAAATGGACTGGATGGAGCAGGAGAAGGAGCGGGGGATCACCATCACCTCCGCCGCCACCACCTGCTTCTGGCAGGACCACCAGGTCAATATCATTGACACCCCGGGCCACGTGGACTTCACGGTGGAGGTGGAGCGGTCCTTACGCGTCCTGGACGGGGGGATCGTCCTCTTCGACGCGGTCAGCGGGGTGGAGCCCCAGACGGAGACGGTCTGGCGCCAGGCGGACAAATACGGGGTGCCCCGGATCGCCTTCGTGAACAAGATGGACCGGACCGGCGCCGCCTTCCACCGCACCTTACTCATGATGGCGGAGCGTCTGGGGGCCAACCCGGTGGCCATCCAGATCCCGGTCGGGGTGGAGGCGAAGTTCCAGGGGGTCGTGGATCTCATCCGCATGCAGGCCGTCCTCTGGGACGAGGAGACGCTGGGGGCGAACCCCCGTCTCGAGCCGGTCCCCGCCGAACTGCACGGGGAAGCGCTCAAGGCCAGGGAGAAGCTGCTGGAGGCGGTGGCGGAGCAGGATGAACGGCTCCTGCAGCGGTATGTGGAAGGGGAGGGCATCACCGCAGAGGAGATCCTCAGGGCCCTGCGGAAGGCGACGCTCTCCATGCGGGTGATCCCGGTGCTCTGCGGCGCCGCGTTTAAGAACAAGGGGGTCCAGCCCCTCCTGGATGCCGTGGTGGAGCTCCTCCCCTCCCCGGTGGACCTCCCCCCCGTGGTCGGGATCCATCCCAAAACCGGGGAGCGGGTGACCAGAAGCCCTGCGGACGCCGAGCCCTTCGCGGCCCTTGCCTTCAAGATCATGGCGGACCCCTACGTGGGACAACTCGCCTTTTTCCGGGTCTACTCCGGGGTGCTGGAGGCCGGCTCCTACGTGACCAACTCCAGCCGGGGGACCAAGGAGCGGATCGGCCGGCTCCTCAGGATGCACGCGAACAAGCGGGAGGATATCCGGGTGATCCGGGCGGGGGACATCGGCGCCGCCGTCGGCCTGAAGGGCACCAGGACCGGCGACACCCTCTGCACCGACGGGCATCCCGTCCTCCTTGAGGCGATCGAGTTCCCCCAGCCGGTGATCGCGGTGGCGATCGAGCCCAAGACCAAGGAGGGCCAGGAGAAGCTCTCGGTCGCTCTCACCTCCCTGGCCAACGAAGACCCCACCTTCAAGGCTCACGGGGATGAGGAGACCGGCCAGACCATCATCGCCGGCATGGGCGAACTGCACCTGGAGATTATCGTGGACCGCCTCCTCAGGGAGTTCAAGGTGGAGGCCAACGTGGGGAAGCCCCAGGTGGCCTACCGGGAGACCCTGACGGATCCGGTGGAGGCGGAGGGGCGCTTCATCCGGCAGACCGGCGGGCGGGGGCAGTACGGCCACGTCTGGCTCCGGCTGGAGCCGCAGCCGCCGGGCACGGGGTTCGAGTTCGTCAAGAAGATCGTGGGCGGGGCCATCCCGCGGGAGTACATCGCGGCGGTGGAGAAGGGGGTCCGGGAGGCGATGGAGACCGGGGTCCTCGCTGGCTACCCGATGGTGGATGTGCGGGTGACCCTCTTCGACGGCTCCTACCACGAGGTGGACTCCTCGGAGATGGCCTTCAAGATCGCGGGCTCCCTGGCGCTCAAGGACGGGGCGCGGCGCGCCAAGCCGATCCTGCTGGAGCCGGTCATGCAGGTGGATGTGGTGGTCCCGGACGAGTTCCTGGGCGACATCATCGGGGACCTGAACGCCCGGCGCGGGCGGGTGCAGCGGATCGAGTC